>NZ_JAAIYB010000227.1 GCF_010894475.1 Myxococcus vastator | reverse complement strand
CTCCGTTGGGTATAAGAGACAGGGCCCGAAGGTGGACGGCGGTGGGGGCCACCGCGGGCCGCGTCACCTCCACGCGCGCGTCCGTGGGGGCGGCGGCGCCCAGTCCCACGGCGAGGCTCACGAGGAGGATGGGGGTCATCGTCATGCGGTGTGCATCCGGGGCCCACAGCATCTCACGCGCGCCGGTCCGAAGCATGGGCCGGCGCGCGTGGGGGGGAGAAGCTCAGCTCGTCTGCGAGTCGCCGCCGGCCGCCGATTCCGCCTCGGCCGTCAGGCGCGCCAGCATCCGCTCCAGGATGCCGAACACGGCGTCGCGGTCATCGGAGCTCATCAGGCTCAGCACGCGCCGCAGGCTCGCGTCCAGGCCCCGGTCGATGCGGGAAAAGACTCTGCCGCCCTGCTCGGTGAGGCGCACGACGACAGCGCGCCGGTCCTCCACGTCGCGGGTCCGCTCCACCAGGCCCATGCTCTCCAGGCGGTCCACCACGCCGGTGATGGTCTTCCGGGTGATGCCCACCCGCAGGGCCAGGACGCCCACCTGCACCGGACCGTCGTTGCCCAGCCACGACAACGCATGCATCTGCGTGGGCGTGAGCTGGAGGTCCTCGCAGATGCCCGCCAGCGGGTTCTTCAGGGAGCGGTAGCGGCTGAACTCAATCAGCAGCTCGTGGAGGCGCCGCGACTCGGGCGTGGAGGCTCCGACGTCTTCCTCCAGCAGACCGTGGCTCTCCTCGGAGCCACCGTCCTCGGGAAGGTCCTGTCCCTCCGCGCCCGGGTCGCCTCGCCGGTTCGCGAGCGCGGCCGGCCTGTCCTCCGGTCGCCGCATCAGGCGGTCTCCACCCGGGCCGCGGCGGCCACGGAAGGCGATTCGGCGCCGTGCTTCGGACCCACCGCGTGCGGCGTGCCGGAGGTCGCGTCCGGACCCTTGCGCCGCTTGAACTTCTCGGTGAGCTGATCCATCAGCGAGTACACCACCGGCACCACGCCCAGCGTGAGGAACGTGGACGTCACCAGCCCGCCGATGATGGTGATGGCCATGGGCGCGCGCGTCTCCGCGCCGTCACCCTTGGCGACCGCCACCGGAATCATGCCGGCGATCATTGCGATGGTCGTCATCAGGATGGGACGCAGTCGCACGGGAGCCGCCTGGAGCAGGGCCTCCGTCGCCGTCTTTCCTTCCTCACGCAGCTGCAGCGTGAAGTCCACCAGGAGGATGCCGTTCTTCACCACCAGCCCCATGAGCATGATGATGCCGATGAGGGCGAACATCGACATGGACTGACCGGTGATGAGCAACCCGCCAATGGCGCCGATGAGGGCGAAGGGCAGCGACATCATGATGGTGAAGGGGTGGATGAAGCTCTCGAACTGCGCCGCGAGAATCATGTAGATGAGGATGATGCCCAGCAGCAGGGCGGAGCCGAAGGCCGCCACGGCCTTGCCCATCTCCTTCGCGTTACCCTCGAAGTCGTAGATGACCGTCTTGGGCAGCTCCTTCTCCGCGTACGCGTTGAGGAAGTTGATGCCGTCGCTCAGCGCGTAGCCCGAGGCCAGGTTCGCCAGCAGGGTGATTTGCCGCTTCTGCGACTCGCGGTCGATCTGCACCGGGCCGTCCGCCGGGGTGATGGTCGCGATGTTGCGCAGCTCCACCAGCTGGCCCGTGGTGCTGCGCACGGTCAGCTTGCCCAGCGCGTCGGCGGAGGCCAGCGTCCGCGACGGCAGGGCCACCTTGATTTCGTACGTCTCGCCACCCTCGCGGTAGTCGCCGAACTTGTCGCGACCCAGGAAGGCGCGCAGCGTGGCGCCCAGCGAGGCCGCCGGGACGCCCAGGCTGGCCGCGCGCTCGCGGTCCACCTTCACGTCGTACTGCGGCTTGCCGGAGCGGTACGTCATGTCCACGTCCACCAGGCCCGGGTTCTGGCGCATGGCGGCCTGCACCTTGTCGGCGGACTTCACCACCTCGTCCCAGTCGTCACCGCGGATGTTGAACTGGATCTGCTGGGTGCGGGCGCCGCCGCCGCCCACGGCCGAGATGTCCTGCACCGTGACGGTGACGCCGCTGCGAGGCTTGACGGCGCCGCGCAGGTACGTCTTCAGCTCGCCCTGGTTGAAGGCGCGGTCCTTGAGCGGCACCAGGTTGATGAGCAGCTCACCCTTGTGCACCTCCTCCTGCACGCCGCCACCGGCGGTGGCGAAGGTGGAGTCGATGCCGGGCAGGGCGCGGACCTGCGCGTCCAGCGCGTCCAGCTCCGCCTGCGTCTCCTGCAGCGTGGAGCCGATGGGCAGCTCCACCGCCAGCTTGATGTTGCCGTTGTCCTGCTCCGGGATGAACGTGAACTTCAGGAAGCCGGCCATGAAGAGGGTGAGGAAGAGCACCGCCACGGCGACCACCAGGGTGATGGCCCGGTGCCGCAGGATGCTGGCCAGGATGTTCCGGTAGCCCGTCTCCGTGGCGACCAGCACCTTCTCCACCGCCGCGGAGATGCCCGTGGGGCTGCCATGGTGACTCAGCATGCGCGACGACAGCATGGGCGTGAGCGTCATGGACACGGCGTAGGAGATGAGCACCGCCACGGCCACCGTGACGCCGAACTGGTAGAAGAACATGCCCATCGTCCCGTCCATGAAGGCCACGGGGATGAACACGGCGACGATGGCGAGCGTCACGGCGAACACCGCGAGCGCAATCTGCCCGGTGCCCACGAGCGCCGCCTCCATGGGCGTCTTTCCCTCTTCCAGGTGACGGACGATGTTCTCGATGACCACGATGGCGTCGTCGATGAGAAGGCCGATGGACAGCGTCAGCGCCAGCATCGTGACGATGTTGAACGTGAAGCCCAGGGCCGCCATGACGGCGAAGGTGCCGACGACGGACACCGGCAGCGCGATGGCGGCCACCAGCGTGGAGTTCAGGTTGCGCAGGAACACCAGCACGATGAGCACCGCCAGGAAGCCACCGAGCACCAGGTCGAACTGCACCGCGGCGATGGACGAGCGGATGAACCGCGAGTTGTCCGTCACCATCTCCGTGCGCACGCCCTCGGGCAGCAGGCTGTTGACCTCGCCCAGGGACTCCTTGATGGACTCGGCCACCTGCACCGTGTTGGAGCCGGACTGCTTGCGCACCACCATCGCCACGGCGCTGCGGTCTCCGCTCTTGGCGCTGGAGCGCGCCTCTTCCGGACCGTCCACCACGTCGGCCACGTCGCGCACGCGCACCGGCGCGCCGTTGGGGCTGGCGATGATGATGTTGCGCAGCTCGTCCACACTCTTGGCCTCGGACGTCAGGCGCACCACGCGCTCACGGCCGCTGTCCATGGTGCGGCCACCCGGGACGTCCAGGTTCTGCGCCTTCACGGCCTGGCTCACGTCGCTGACGGCCAGCCCGAAGCCCCGCAGCCGCTCCGGATCCACGACGACCTGGATTTCGCGCTCGCGGCCACCGACCACGTCGATGCTGCCCACGCCCGGCTGACGCTGCAGGGCCGGCTTCACCACGTCCTCGGCGACGCGCGTCATCTCCTCGATGGGGAGCGCGCCGGACAGCGACAGCGTCATGATGGGCGCCGCGCCGATGTCGAACTTCTCCACCACCGGCGTCTCGATCTCCGCCGGCAGCTTGCTCAGCGTGGCCTGGACGCGGTCACGCACGTCCTGGGACGCCACGTCTACCTTGGTGTCCAGGGTGAAGCGGACGACGATTTGGGACACGCTCTCCAGGTTGATGGAGCGCAGCTGCTCCACGCCGTTGAGGGTGTTGAGCGCCTCCTCCAGCGGATCACTGACGTTCTTCTCCATCGACTCCGGGTCCGCGCCGGGCAGCACCGTGGTGACGGTGACGACGGGGAACTCGACGTCGGGGAACTGGTCCACGCCGATGCGTGGGTAGGCATTGACGCCAAAAACGACCACCGCGAGCATCAGCATCGCGGTGAAGACAGGGCGGGTAATGAATGTCTTGAGCATTCAGGGGCTCCGAACTTGAGAGGGGAGGGCAGGCGTCACTGGACCACGCGGACGGCCGTGCCCTCCTTCACGTCCAGGGAGGAGTCGGCGAGCACGCGCTCGTCGACCGCCAGGCCCTGGAGGATGCGGACGTAACCAGGCAGCACTCGCTCGACGCGCACATCCCGCTTGCGCACCGTGCCGTCCTGCACCACCCACACGAAGCCCTCCTGGCCCCGGGCGCTGACCGCCTGGGTGGGGAGGAAGAGGCCCTTGTCGTCGGCCTCGCCCGCGCTCGAGAAGTCCAGCTCCACCAGGGCGCCGGGGCGCAGCGCCGTGGAGGGCTCGCCGACGACGTCCGCCAGCACCTCCACCGTGCGGTTGGAGGCGTCCACCACCGCGCCCACGACGGACACCTGTACGTCGAAGCGCGCGCCGCTAGGGCTCAACGTGCCCTGCGTCTTGCTGCCCACGCGGACCTTGTCCACCACGGACTCGGGGACCTGCGCGCGGACCTCCAGCCCCGTCGTGTCGACGATGCTGAACACGGGCGTGGAGGGCGTCATCGCCACCGAGTCACCGATGTTCTTCGTGCGGGCCGTGATGACGCCGTCGAAGGGGGCGGTGATGGAGTGGTCGCGCAGCATCTCCTCCGCCAGCCGCAGCCCGGCGGCGGCCTGGGCGGCCTGGGCGGCGGCCTGCTTCTGGCCAATCACGGCCTGATCCAACCCCGCGGCGGCCACCCCGCCGGACTCCGCCACCCGCCGGGTGCGCTCCAGGGAGGACGTGGCCAGCTCCAGCGCCGCGTCCGCCGCCTGCTTCACGGCGCGCGCCTGCTCCACGCTGATGGCGACGTTGGAGGCGTCCAGCACCGCCAGCACCTGGCCCTTCTTCACCTTGTCGCCCACCCGCACGTTCATCTTCGAGATGGTGCCGGTCGCCTGGGGCCCCAGGACCGCCTCGTTCTTCGAGCGGATCTGCCCCGTCACGCGGGTGACGTCGGCGCTCAGCTCCGTGGCCGGAGTGATGGCGCGCACGCCCAACGCCGCGGGACCCGTCTGCTCGGGGAGGGCCGGCTTGTTGCTGGCCTTGCCACAGCCCGTCGTCACCACCGCTGCCACTGCCGCGGCCATCCACATGCGTCGAATCACGGTCGTCCTGCTCCTGCCGGTCACGGGGCGCTTGTCCCCTGGGAGACACTTCCGGGCCGGCTTCTACATGGAAAGTCTGCGGCCCGGAAACTACAGCCTCTGAACTGTCTGTCAAGAGGATACTCCGGAGTGCGGACTATCTTCTCCCCGGCACGTCTAACGGCCGTCCGCCGAGCGGGCAGGAGAAAATGACACGACGCGGTGCGTTCGTCCCCTGGCCTTGGGGAGGGGCGCTGTGTGCCTGGGCGGTGGCGCTTGTGGCACCTGTGGGCCCCTGTTATTGATTCAAGAATCAATCCTTTTGCATCAAGGACACCCCATGCCGCACCCGTTCACCGAGGAACACGAGGCCTTCCGCAACACGGTGCGCAGCTTCGTGGAGAAGGAGATGACGCCGCACGGCCTCGAGTGGGACCGGGCGGGCATCTTCCCCAAGGAGCTGTTCCGCAAGGCGGGGGAGCTGGGCTTTTTGGGCATCAGCCATGACCCGAAGTACGGCGGCAGCGGGCTGGACTACTGGTACGTGACGGTGTTCGCGGAGGAGTTGAGCCGCAGCCTCAACGCGGGCGTGAACATGGCGCTGCTGGTGCAGAGTCAAATGGCCACGCCCATCATCAACGAGATTGGAACGGACGAGCAGAAGCGCGAGTTCCTGGAGCCGGCGCTCAAGGGCGAGAAGATCGCCGCGCTGGGCGTGAGCGAGCCGAGCTGCGGCTCGGACGTGGCCAGCATCAGGACGACGGCGCGCCGGGACGGGGATGACTACGTCATCAACGGCTCGAAGATGTGGATTACCAACGGCACGCGGGCGGACTTCATCACCCTGGCGGTGCGCACGGGCGAGGCCGGCTACGGCGGCATCTCCCTGGTGACGTTCCCCACGGACGTGAAGGGCTTCGGCGTCTCCAAGAAGCTGGACAAGGTGGGCAACCTGTCCTCGGACACCGCCGTCCTCTACTTCGAGGACTGCCGGATTCCGGCCCGCTACGTGCTGGGCGAGGAGAACGAGGGCTTCTACCACATCATGACCAACTTCCAGGGTGAGCGCCTGGTGGGCGCCATCACCACGGTGGCGGGCATGGAGCGGATGATGGAGGACTCCATCCAGTACGGCAACGAGCGCGAGGCCTTCGGCCGGCCGCTGATGAAGTTCCAGGTGTGGCGCCACAAGTTCGTGGAGCACCTGACGGCCATCGAAGCGGCCAAGCGGCTGACGTACCACGCGGTGGACCTCTTCGACCGGAAGGAGAACCCGGTGAAGGAGGTCTCCATGGCGAAGCTGTTCGCGGGCGACCTGGCCCAGCGCGTGGCCTACGACTGCCAGCAGTTCTACGGCGGCATGGGCTACGTGGAGGAGACGACCATCGCCCGCATGTGGCGCGACGTGCGCCTCATCACCATCGGCGGCGGCACCTCCGAGGTGATGAAGGAGATCATCTCCAAGCTCTACGGCTTCTGAGCGCGCGCTCAGGCGCCGTGGCCCAGGCTCAGCCCTTCCAGGGGCTTGGGCCCGCTGTCGAGCGCGGCGTGCATGACGGTGTCGTCACGCACGCCCTCCCACCTGGCCACCACCAGCGTCGCCACCGTGTTGCCGATGACGTTGGTGATGGCGCGGGCCTCGGACATGAAGCGGTCCACGCCCAGCAGCAGCGCCACGCCCTCCACGGGCACCTTGCCGTTGAGCGCCGCCAGCGTGGCCATCAGCGTGATGAAGCCCGAGCCCGTCACGCCCGCCGCGCCCTTCGACGTGAGCAGCAGCACGCCCAGCAGGGTGAGCTCCTCACCCAGCGTGAGGTCCACGTTCACCGCCTGGGCGATGAAGATGGCCGCCATCGTCAGGTAGATGCACGTCCCATCCAGGTTGAACGAGTACCCGGTGGGCAGCACCAGCCCCACGGCGCCCCTGTCGCAGCCCAGCGTCTCCAGCCGCTTGAGCAGCCGGGGCAGCGCGGACTCCGACGACGACGTCCCCAGCACCAGCAAGAGCTCGCTGCGCATGTAGCGCAGCAGCTTCCACAGCGAGAAGCCGGACAGCCGCGCCACCAGCCCCAGCACCACGAAGACGAAGAGGGCGCAGGTGACGTAGACGGCGATGAGCAGCCGGCCCAACGAGCTGAGCGATTCGACGCCGAACTTGCCCACGGTGAAGGCCATGGCGCCGAACGCGCCCAGCGGCGCCAGCTTCATGATCATCCCGACGATGCCGAAGAAGACCTGCGCCAGGTCATCCGACAGGTCGAGCACGCGCTGGCCCATGGGCCCCAGGCGGGTGAGCGCCACGCCCGTCAGCACGGCGATGAGCAGCACCTGGAGCAGCTTCCCCTCGGTGAAGGCCGACAGGAAGTCATGCGGGATGATGTCCAGGAGGAAGGGGATGGTGCCCTGCTGCGACGCGGACGCGCGGTACTGGGTGATGCCAGAGGTGTCGATCTGCGCCGGGTCGATGTTCATCCCCACGCCGGGCTTCAGGGTGTTCACCACCACCAGGCCCACGACGAGCGCCAGCGTCGTCAGGACCTCGAAGTAGATGAGCGCCTTGAGGCCGATGCGGCCCACGTGCTTGAGGTCGCCCATCTTCGCGATGCCCGCGACGATGGTGAGGAAGATGACCGGTGCGATGATCATCTTCACCAGCTTGATGAAGCCGTCGCCCAGCGGCTTCATGGACTCGCCCAGGTCCGGCCGCAGCCAGCCGAGGAGGACGCCCACGGCGATGGCCAGCAGCACCTGGACGTACAGATTCTTCAACCACCGCATCCGCACCCCGCTCTCAGGAGGCCGCGGACTATAGCGCCCCACCGCGGGGCTTCGTTGGCGGCGGGCCGCGTCACTTCTTGCGGAACAGCGCCTCCGCGGCGCTCAGCAGGGTGTCCCGGCGCTCCTTTTCATGGATGCCGCCTTCGCCAATCTGGAACAGCTCACAGAAGTTGGCGCCGTCCTTGTCCTTGGGCACCTCGGCGAAGGGCTCCTTGCACTCCTTCGCCACGCCCAGGTCGAAGTGACGGCAGTTGCGGCAGGAGCGGATGTCCTCGCCGCAGTGGGGACACTCATCACGCCGGCCCACCTGGTTCGCGATGATGTCCAGCCGGTGTCCACAGTGCGCGCAGCCGGGCATGGCCTCCTCCATGAAACGGGGACGCCATTGTGCCAGCGGGCCCCGCTCCGCGGCGAGCGCTCAGCGCTGCGGACTGGGCATCAGCGCCTGGACGTGCTCCGGGGAGGCGGACTCCCGTGCGGCGGCTTCGTGCGCCCCGCTGCCCGAGGCATCGAGCAACTGGTCGTTCAGCCGCTTGAGGAGGAACAGGAGGTACGCGCAGACGGTGGCCAGCGCGGCGATCAGCACACCCACCAACATCCCGCGCTGCCACACGTGCGCCTTCTCCAGGACGGCCCGGCGCTCCGCGAACGTCTTCAGCTGGGCGTCCGCCGCGGCGCCGTCGAACCGGGCCGCGTAGTCCTCCGCCTGGGCGGTGCCGCGCTCCATCAGCCACTGGCCCCGCACCTGGAGGGCGTCCGCGCGGGTATAGCAGTAGGCGGCGCCCCCAGCCGACAGCAGGGAGATGCACAGCGCCGTCATCACGCTCCGGGTCGTGCCCATCCTACGTCCTCCGGACTGGCCGTTGCACGGGCAGCGACACCCGAGACTGCTCCGGCTTCCCGAAGACAGTAGCGGATGCTAGGGAGCCCCCCTGACATGGGCAAGCCCTACCGTCCTAAAGACCACTATTTCCAGAAGGCCAAGCAAGAGGGCCTGCGGGCACGTTCGGCCTTCAAGGTCGATGAACTCATCAAGCGCTTCCCCATGGTGAAGAAAGGGCACGTCGTGCTCGACCTGGGGGCGGCGCCGGGAGGTTTCCTTCAGATACTGGCGGACGCCGTGGGGCCCAAGGGCCGCGTCATCGGCGTGGACATCGTCGCCATCCGTCCCTTCAGCCAGCCCTTCGTGCAGACGGCGGTGCTGGACGTGCTCGCGGACGACTTCGACGCGAAGCTGGCCGGGCTCCATGCCGGCCCCTTCGACGCCGTCATCTCCGACATGGCCCCCAAGACGAGCGGCATCAAGGCCACCGACGAGGCGCGCAGCCTGCGGCTGGCGGGCAAGGCGCTGGAGCTGGCCGCGGCGCGGGGCAAGCCCGGCTCGTCCTTCGTGGCCAAGGTCTTCATGGGCCGGGACTTCGAGGACTTCCGCAACCAGGTCCGCGCCCTCTTCGAAGAGGTGAAGGTGGTCCGGCCGGAGGCCACGCGCGGCGCCAGCATGGAGGTCTACCTGGTGGGGCTTCGCCGCCGCGCGCCAGAGGCCCCGGAGGCGAACTGACGTTCATTGTGGAACGTTCGGGTGTCCAGCTGTGTCTAGAGTGCCGACATGCACCGGACCCCCTGGACCCGCGCACCCTTCGTTCGCTTCTGGTTGTTCGCCCTGCTGCTGCTGACCTCGCCCGTGCTGGGGCAGGGCAAGGCGCCGCCTTCGTGGAAGGCCATCGACGCGATGGTCGACGCGCAGAAGCTGGAGGCCGCCGCCCAGGCCGCCGAGGCCCGCCTGGCGCGGGCGAAGGCCCAGGGCGACGAGGCCGAGTGGACGCGCGCGCTGGTGCGCACGGTGCAACTGCGCACGGGCCTGCATGGCTACGAGACGGCGGTGCGCTTCCTGCGCGAGCAGCCCTGGCCCAAGGGCGCGTTGCCTCGCGCGACGCTGAACCTCTTCTACGCGAACGCGCTCGTCACCTACGCGCAGGCCTACGGCTGGGAGGTGCGCCAGCGCGAGGCCGTGGCGTCCTCCGGGCCGGTGGACCTCAAGGCGTGGACCTACGCGGAGATTCTCACCGAGGCCCAGCGGGCCCACGAGGAGGTGTGGAAGCAGCGGCAGCAGCTCGGCGGCGAGCCCCTCAAGGCGCTGGCCGAATACGTGAAGCCCAACACCTACCCGGCGGGGCTGCGCTCCACGCTGCGGGATGCCGTGTCGTACCTGCGCGTGTCCCTGCTGGCGGACAGCTCGCACTGGCCGCCCGAGCAGGCCCATGAGGTGTACCGCCTGGACCTGGGCGCGCTCCTGGAGGGCACCCCCAAGGCGACGCTGACGGACCCCGGCGTCCATCCGCTGGTGAAGGTGGCGGCGGTGCTCGGAGACCTGGAGGCATGGCACCAGTCCGCGGGGCGGCGCGAGTCGGCGCTGGAGGCCCGGCTGCAGCGCTACGCGGTGCTGCACCAGCACTTCACGGACACGGCGGACCGGACCCGCATCCGGCGGCACCTGGCCGCCTTCCTGCCCGCGTTCCGCGACGTGCCCTGGTCGACCATGGGGCAGGCGCAGCTCGCGGAGCTGGAGCGAGCGGCGGACCACACCGTGCGTGCCCATGCGCTGGCGAAGGCGTGCGCGGTCACGCACCCCAACTCCCAGGGGGCGGGGCGCTGCCGCGTGCTCATCAAGGCCATCGAGGCGCCCGAGTTCAGCATGGGGGCCCTGGCGTCGGACGGGCCGCGCCGCCGCTCCGTCGAGGTCACCCACCGCAACGTGTCCATGCTGCACTTCCGGGCGTACGCCGTGGACCTGGAGAAGCGGCTGGCCCAGGTGAAGGACTACAGCCTCATGCCGGAAGGCGCGCAGCTGAAGGCCCTCATGAAGGGCCAGCGGCCGGTGGCCACCTGGAGCGTGCCGCTGCCGAAGACGGAGGACTTCCGGGAGCACCGCACCTTCGTCACGCCGCCGCTCACGGACCGGGGGACGTACGTCATCATGGCCTCCGCGCACGAGGACTTCCGCGCGACGAACAACCGCATCATCGCGGTGTACCTGACGGTGACGCCGTGGGTGATGGTCACGCGGCCCTCGAAGGGGAGCCTGCTGGAGGTGCGGCTGGTGAACGGGGACACCGGCGAGCCCGTGCCGAAGGTCCCCCTGCGCCTCATCCGCGTCGACTACAGGCAGGGCTTCAAGGAGGCGGCGCGCGTCCTCTCGGACGCGGACGGCGCGGCCACCTTCGACTCGGTTCCGGGCGAGGGCTACCGCAACTTCGTCCTGGTGGCCGGCACCGGGCGGGACGCGCTGCTGCACCCGGGCCAGGTGCCGTTCTACGTGCGCCATCCGCGCGCGGACACCGATTCGGCGCTCGTCTTCACCGACCGCGCGGTGTACCGGCCCCAGCAGAAGGTGCTGTGGAAGGCGGTGGCCTTCCGCGGACAGGGTGAGCAGGCGCGCTACAAGACGCTGGCGGGCCGCACGCTCCAGGTGACGCTGGTCGACCCGAACCACCAGGTGGTGGAGTCCCGGGAGGTCCGCACCAACGACTTCGGCTCCGCCGCGGGCGAGTTCACGATTCCCACCGGCCGGATGCTGGGGGCGTGGGCCGTGCGCGTGAGCGCGGGCGGCCGCGCGGGGATTCGCGTGGAGGAGTACAAGCGGCCCACCTTCGAGGTGACGCTGAAGGACGCGAAGGCGCAGCTGCGCCTCAACCGGCCCGCGACGTTCCAGGGCGAGGCCCGCTACTACTTCGGCATGCCGGTGACGTCCGGCTCCGTGCGGTGGCGTGCGTACCGCGAGCCGGTGCTGCCCTGGTGGTGGTGGGGCCCGCGGTCCGGGAGCTCGCAGCGGCAGGTGGTGGCGACAGGCACGTCGCCGCTGGGCGCGGACGGGGGCTTCACCATCGGCTTCACGCCGGAGGCGGACGAGCGGTCCGCGGCCACGCCGGGGCTGACGTGGAGCTACCGCATCGAAGCGGACGCGACGGACGAGGGCGGCGAGACGCGCTCGGCCAGCCGGGCCTTCCGGCTGGGCTTCGTCGCCGTGGAGGCGCGCGTGGACCTGGACACGGGGTTCCTCCGCGAGGGCGTCGCGGCCGAGGTCCGGCTGACGCGCTCCACGCTGGACGGCGCGCCGCAGCCGGGCGCGGGCACGTGGCGGCTGGTGGCGCTGAAGCAGCCCGCGCAGCCCCTGCTGCCCGCGGAGGAGCCCTCCAGCCTGACGGAGTCCAAGGACCCCGAGGCGGTGTTCACGCCCACGCCTGGAGACACGCTGCGTCCCCGGTGGTTCGGGTCGTACTCGCCGGAGTCCACCTTGCGCGGCTGGACGGACGGGGCCGAGCAGGCGACGGGCTCGGTGCGGCACGACGCCGAGGGCCTGGCCGTGCTGAAGCTGCCGGCGCTCAAGGCGGGCGCGTACCGGCTGCGCTACGAGACGACGGACGCGTTCGGTCAGACGTACACCGTGGGGCGCGAGCTGCTGGTGGCCGGGAAGACGACGCCCCTCGCGGTGCCCGCGATGCTGGTGGCCGAACGGGAGACGGCGCGGGTGGGCGAGGTGGTGCGGCTGATGGCCGTCTCGGGCTTCAAGGGGCAGCCGCTGCTGCTCGACATCTACCAGGGAGAGCGGCGCATCTCCCGGCGCGAGCTCACCGCGGGCCAGTCTTCCGGCGTGGTGGAGGTGCCGGTGACGGCGGAGCTGCGCGGCGGCTTCACCGTGGCGCTGTCCACGGTGCGTGACTACCAGTTCCTGCTCTTCTCGAAGTCCATCTTCGTGCCATGGGACGACAAGGAGCTGCAGCTGGAGTTCGCCACCTTCCGCGACACGCTGCGCCCGGGCGCGAAGGAGACGTGGCGCGTGACGGTGCGCGGGCCGAAGGGCGCGAAGGTGGAGGCGGGCGCGGCGGAGCTGCTCGCGTACATGTATGACCAGTCGCTGGATTTGTTCGCGAAGCAGACGCCGCCCAGCGTGGCGTCGCTGTATCCCCAGCGGCACGCCTACGTGGACCTGCGGCCGTCGGTGCGCCTGGGCGACACCCGGTGGGTGGTGAACACGCGGTATGGCGAGGTGCCGAGCTGGTCATCGCCCGAGCCGGACGCCTTGCGCTTCGAGGAGGCCTTTGGCGTGGGCGGCCCGGGCGGGCGGAGGCTGCGGCAGATGGTGCGCGGTGGGATGGG
>NZ_JAAIYB010000226.1 GCF_010894475.1 Myxococcus vastator | reverse complement strand
CCGCCCAACCCCCTCCGGCCCAGGCGTCACGACAGGCCGTTCCCGCGACGCCCCAGTCACCGAAGCTGCGCCTGCCCACGGAGGTGCGCCCCACCGGCTACACGGTGGAGCTCACGCTGGACCCGAAGGTGTCCGTGTTCCAGGGCGTGGCGGACATCGCGCTCGAGGTGACGAAGCCCACGTCCGTGGTGTGGCTGCACGCCAAGAGCCTCACCGTGAAGAAGGCCACGCTCACGCAGGGCGGTGCGTCCTCCGACGTCACGCCGGTGCGGGGCGAGGAGGACTTCCTCGGCTTCCCGCTGACGAAGCCGCTGGCCACCGGACCGGCGACGCTGCGCATCGTCTATGACGGCATCGCGTCGGAGAAGGAGACGGACGGCGCCTTCCGCGTCAACGAGGGCGGGGACTGGTACCTCTACACCCAGTTCGAGCCGGTGGACGCGCGCCGCGTGTTCCCCTCCTTCGACGAGCCCGGCTTCAAGGTGCCGTGGCAGCTCACCTTCCACGTGCCCGCGGGCGTGGTGGCCGTCACCAACACGCCGCAGGAGTCGGAGGAGGCCCGCCCGGACGGTGGCCGCACCTACCGCTTCGCGCGCACGCAGCCGCTGCCCAGCTACCTCATCGCCTTCGGCGTGGGGCCCTTCGACTTCCTCCCCGCCGCGGACGCGGGCCAGAAGAAGGTGAAGACGCGCATCATCACCCCGCGCGGCCGCACGGTGGAGGGGACCTATGCCGCGAAGGTGACGCCGGAAATCCTGGCCGCGCTGGAGGACTACTTCGGCATCCCGTACCCGTACGAGAAGCTGGACGTGCTGGCGGTGCCGCTGCTGGGCGGCGCCATGGAGCACCCGGGCCTGGTGACGTTCAACTCGCGCCTCATCCTCGCGAAGCCGGAGGAGGACTCGCTGGGCCGCCAGCGCGGCTTCTCCGACACGCAGGTGCACGAGCTGGCGCACCAGTGGTTCGGCAACCTGGTCACCATGCAGTGGTGGGATGACCTGTGGCTCAACGAGGCCTTCGCCTCGTGGATGACCCCGCGCCTCGTCGAGTCCTGGCGCCCCGCCTGGGACGCGCCCGTCGAGCGCGTGCACGACCGCGCCCGGGCCCTGGACGCGGACAGCCTCCTGTCGGCGCGCCGCATCCGCCAGCCCATTGAAAGCGCCAACGACATCCACAACGCCTTTGACGGCATCACCTACGGCAAGGGCTCCGCGGTGCTCAGCATGACGGAGGAGTGGCTGGGCCGGGACGTCTTCCAGCGCGGCATCCAGCGCTACTTCCGCAAGCACGCGGGCGGCAACGCCACCGCGAAGGACTTCCTGGACGCCGTGTCCGCCGAGTCTGGCAAGGACGTGACGGGCATGCTGGGGACCTTCCTGGACCAGAGCGGGGCGCCGCTCGTCACCGCGTCGCTGGTGTGCGGCGCGGATGGCGCGAAGGTGGTGCTCACGCAGCAGCGCTACCTGCGGCTGGGGGCCACGTCACCGGGCCCGCAGACGTGGAAGGTGCCGGTGTGCGTGGAGTACGCGGCGGGCGGCAAGGAGGCCCGGACCTGCACGCTGCTGGAGGGCGAGCGCGCGGAGGTGGCCCTGAGCGAGGCGAAGACGTGCCCGGACTGGGTGTTCCCCAACGCGGAGGGCGCCGGCTACTTCCGGGTGCAGCTCGATGGGGACGCGGCGGCGAAGCTGGCGAAGTCCGGGATGAAGCGGCTGTCGCGCACCGAGCAGGTGACGTTCCTGACGGACGTGCGCGCGCTGGCTCTGGCCGGGACGATTCCCGCCGCCGAGGCCCTGGCCCTGACGCGCCGCCTGGCGAATGAGCCGGACCGCGTCGTCACCCTGGCCTCGTTGGATTTGCTGGAGCTGGCCAGCTCGCGGCTGCTTCCGGACGAGAAGCTGGAGGACCGGGCCCGCTTCCTGCGGGAGACGTATGGCCCCCGGGCGCGGCAGCTCGGCTTCACCCCGCGCAAGGGCGAGAGCGAGGACACGCGCCTGCTCCGTCCCCGGCTGGTGCGGCTGGCGGGCCGGGAAGGCAGGGACCCGAAGCTGCTCGCGGAGGCGCGTGCCCTGGCGAACACGTGGCTGAAGGACAAGCGCGCGGTCGCGCCGGAGATGGTGGACGTGGTGCTCGCCATCGCCGCCACCGAGAACGACGCGGCCTTCCGGGAGCAGCTCGTCGCGGCGGTGCGCTCGGAGAAGGAGCGGCGCACGCGCCAGCACCTCATCGGCGCGCTGAGCAGCTTCACGGACCCGGCGCTGGTGAAGCAGAACCTGGGCCTGGTGTTCGAGAAGGGCCTGGACCCGCGTGAGACGGTGTGGATGGCGTTCGCGGCCTCGCAGGGCCTGCGCACCCAGGACGTGGCCTTCGACTTCGTGAAGGAGCACTACGACCGCCTGGTGGGGGACTCGCCCGAGGCGCTGCTGCCCATCGAGGCCGCCGGACGCATGGCCTATGTCGGCAGCCACTTCTGCGATGCGGGCAAGCGTCAGCAGATGGAGGACTTCTTCACCGAGCGCAACGCGAAGGCGCCGGGTGGCCCCCGGATGCTGGCGCAGGTGCTGGAAATCGTGGACCAGTGCATCGCGCTGAAGAAGACGCAGGCGGCCAGCGTCGAGTCCTTCCTCGCCAAGGGCACCCCGCCGCGTCCGCCGCAGGCGCCCACGTCACGGTAGTCCGCGCGGGCGGCCGGGCCCGGCATCCCTCACGGGGTGGCCGGGCCCGGAGGCTCAAGCCGGGCCCTACTTCCGGCCGCGGGACATGAAGGACATGAAGGCCTCCTGCGCCTCGGCGGACTGGAGGCGCTGGATGAACTCGCCGCCCTCGCGGGCCAGCGTCTCGCGAATCTGGGCGCGCAGGGGCTCGCGAACCAGCCGCTTCGTCACGCGCACCGCTTCGGCCGGGCGGGAGGCCAGCGTGGTGGCGCGCTCGGTGGCCACCTGCTGGAGGCTGGCGTCCGGCACCACCTTGTTGATGATGCCCGCGCGCAGCGCCGTGGCCGCGTCGAAGGGCTCTCCGAAGAGCAGCAGCTCGCTGGCCAGCGCGAAGCCCGCCGTCCTGGGGATGAGCAGGCTGCTGGCGCCCTCCGCGCACAGCCCCAGCTGGACGAAGGGCATGTGGAAGCGCGCGCGCTCGCTGGCCACCACGTAGTCACAGTGCAGCAGCATCGTCGTGCCAATGCCCACCGCCGGGCCGTCCACCGCCGCCAGCACCGGCTTGTCCGCGTCCACCAGCGCGCGCAGGAAGCGGAACACGGCGCTGTCCTCGCCCGCGGGCGGGTGCTCCATGAAGTCGCCAATGTCGTTGCCGGCGGTGAAGACGTTGCCCGCGCCGGTGAGCAGCACCGCGCGCACGTCGACGTTGCCCTCCGCGTCCTTCAGCGCGCGGGTGGCCGCCTCGTACATGGCATGCGTGAAGGCGTTCTTCTTCTCGGGCCGGTTGAAGGTGAGGGTGAGGACCCCCGAGTCGAGCTTCGTCAGCAGCGTGTCGGACATGATGCCGGGGAGCCTAACCGACTCCGTGCGGAGGGGCGGGAGAATGGCACCCGGCACCCTGGCGATGGGGGCTGTCGAGGCGCCCAGCCCCCCTCGGGCCGTCAGGGCCGCAGCGCCCGGGCCACCAGGGGCGCGAGCGTCACCACCTGGTGCTGGAACGGCAGCCCCTGGACGGGCTCCACGCTGTCGGTGCTCACCAGCCAGGTGAGCGGCAGGTTGCGCAGGCGCTCCGCGGCGGGGCCCACCAGCAGGGCGTGGGTCGTCACCACGGTGAAGTCCTCCGTGCAGCCCGCGTCGCGCAGCGTGCCCGCCGCGGCGACCAGCGTGCCGCCGGTGGACACCATGTCATCCACCAGAATCGGGCGGCGTCCTCGCACCTCCCCCATCAGCCCGCTGGCGTGGACCTCGTCCCCGCTCAGCCGCACCTTGTGAATCACCGCCCACGGCCGGTCCAGCAGCCGCGCCAGGGCCTCCGCGCGCTTCACCGCGCCCAGGTCCGGCGCCACCACCACGGAGGTGTCGGTGACGTGCTCGCGCAGCGCGTCCGCCAGCAGCGGCAGCGCGGTGAGGTGCTCCAGCGGCGCGCCGAAGCAGCCCTCCAGCGCGGGGCTGTGCAGGTCCACCACCAGCACGCGCGCGAAGCGGCCCTGTGACAGCAGGTCCGCCACCAGCCGGCCGCCCAGGGCCTCCCCGGGTCTGGCGCGCCGGTCCTGTCGCGCGTAGCCCAGGTAGGGCACCACGGCTTCCAGGCGGGCGGCGCCCATGCGCCAGCACGCGTCCGCCATCAGCAGCAGCTCCAGCAGGTGCTCGCCCGCGGGCGGCGTCGTGGACTGCACCAGGATGACGGTGCGGCCTCGCACCCGCTCGGGCACCTCGACGTGCATCTCCCCGTCGGGAAAGCGCTCGAAGTGGCAGTCAGCGGGCGCGACGCCCAGGGCTTGCCCGAGCGCGCGTCCCAGGTGGGGGCTCGCCGTGCCAACAAGGAGGACAGGGTCCATGGGCCGCACCCTAGCGCGCCTGGCGGCCGGACGGCGCGTCCTGGGTGGCCTCCCCCGCGAGCACCCCTGCGGGGTGGCCTCCGCCTGGCCCTCCGCCGCAGGCCGCGGGCCCCGTGACTTCCTTGTGGGGAGGAGGAAGGACGCAATGCGCTTTCGGGACCGAGCAGATGCGGGCCGCCGGCTGGCGGCGCGGCTGTTGCCCTACCGGGGCGGCGAGGTGCGCGTGCTGGGCCTGGCGCGAGGCGGGCTCCGCGTGGCGTACGAGGTGGCCCACGCGCTGGAGGCGCCGCTGGACGTCTGGGTCGCCCGCCGCCTGGACGTGCCGGGCCGGATTCCGGTGCTGGGCGCGGTGTCGGAAGGGGGCGGCATCTACCTGGACCCGGACGCGCTGCGGGACCTGGGCCTGTCGGAGGTGGAGGCCCGGAGCCGGGCGCGGGCGGAGGCTTCTGAAGTGGACACTCAGGTCCAGCGGCTGCGGGGCACCTCGGAGCCCTCGCTGAGCGGCGCCACGGTGCTGCTGGTGGATGACGGGCTGGTGTCGGGCGCCACGGCGGTGGCCGCGCTCCAGGTGCTGCGGCGGCGGCACCCGGCCCGGCTGGTGCTGGGCGTCCCCGTGGGGACCCCGCACGGGCTGGCCCGGGCGCGGCCGGAGGCGGACGCGGTGCACTGCCTGGAGGTGCTGCCCGCGATGCGCGACGCGTCGGAGGCCTACGACGACTTCCGGCCGCTGCCGGACGTGGAGCTGCGGCAGTTGCTCGTGCGCGCCCGGGAGCCCGCGCAGCCGCGCGAGCTCCTCGAGTCCACGGACCTGGGCGGCTTCTGGATGTGACGCGAAACCAAGGAGGCATGGACGACATGTGGCAGGGAGGAAAGACGGACCCGGACCTCCGGGAAGTGCAGGTCCAGGTGGGCGACGTGGTGCTGGGGGGCAGCCTGGGCATCCCGGACGGCGCGGAAGGCCTGGTCATCTTCGCCCATGGCAGCGGCAGCAGCCGCTTCAGTCCCCGAAACCGCGCGGTGGCGCGAGCGCTGCGCGCGCAGGGGCTGGCCACGCTGCTGTTCGACCTGCTGGGTGAGGAGGAGGAGGTGGAGGACGCGGGCACCGGGGAGCTGCGCTTCGACATCCCGTTCCTCGCCCGGCGGTTGGCGGCGGTGACGGAGTGGGCGCGGCGGCAGCCGGCGCTGACCGCGCTGCGCATGGGCTACTTCGGCTCCAGCACCGGCGCCGCGGCGGCGCTCGTGGCGGCGGCCCTGTATCCGGACCTCATCCACGCCGTCGTGTCACGCGGCGGGCGGCCCGACCTGGCCGGACCGGCGCTGCCCCGCGTGCAGGCCCCCACGCTGCTGCTCGTTGGCGGGCAGGACGTGGGCGTGCTGGAGTTGAACGAGGCGTCGCTCGCGCGGATGGAAGGCCTGAAGGGCATCCAAATCATCCCGGGAGCCACGCACCTCTTCGAGGAGCCCGGCGCGCTGGAGCAGGTGGCCCGCCAGGCCGCCGCGTGGTTCCTCCGCTTCCTCGGCGGAGTCGGCGCGGAGGCGCGCGCGTGAGCCTGGCGACGGGACATCCCCACGAAGGAGGCGTCATGGAGACGGGGCAGGCGTCGGCGGCGCGCGAGGCGGTGCCTCGGTGGGAGCACCTCACCCGCGGCTCGGAGCGCGTGGTTCGGGGGCGGGGGCGCTCGCTGGAGGAGGCCTTCGAGCAGGCCGCGGTGGCGCTGTGCGCGCTGGTGGTGGACCCCACGTCGGTGGAGGTTCGCGAGGAGGTGGAGCTGACGTGCGAGGCGACGGCGCCGGAGCGGCTGCTGGCGGACTGGCTGCGCGCCATCGTCCAAAAGATGGCGGCGCACCGCCTGGGCTTCCGGTGCTTCGCGGTGCGCATGGACGGCAAGTGCCTCTTCGGCCACGCCTTCGGTGAGCCGTTGGACCGGGAGCGCCACGCCTCCGCGCGAGACGTGCGGGGCGTGTCGCTGGTGGACACGCGGGTGTTCCAGGGCGCGGATGGGCTGTGGACGGCCGAGTGCGAAGTGGAGCTGTGACGCAGGGGCGCGCGACGTGGCGCAATGAGCCCCCCGGGCGCTCGCGCGGGCTGGTAGGGTCCGCCGCATGAGTTCGCGTGAGCAGCGCTTCGTCTGGTTGGATTTGGAGATGACCGGGTTGGACCCGGAGACGTGTTCCATCATCGAGGTGGGTGTCATCATCACCGGTCCGGATTTGCGGCCCCTCGCGGAGATAGAGCGCGTCATCTGGCAGCCGGAGGAGGTGCTCCTGCGCATGGAGCCCGTCGTCCGGGAGATGCACACCCGCAACGGGCTCCTGGAGAAGATTCGTGCCTCCAGCACCTCTTTGCGCGTGGCGGAGCGGGACGTGATGGCGCTCGTCGCCGAGCACTGCGCCCTGGGCGAGGGCATCCTCGCCGGCAACTCCATCCACACCGACCGGCGCTTCCTGTTCCGCTACATGCCCATGCTGGAGCGCTATCTGCACTACCGCATGGTGGACGTGACGAGCCTCAAGGTGTTGACGCGCGCCTGGTACCCGAACCTGGTGGAGCCTCGCAAGGCGCCCAGCGGGCACACCGCCCTGGCGGACGTGCGCGCCAGCATCGCGGAGCTTCAGTACTACCGCGACACCCTCTTCCGCGGGACGCCGGCCTAGGCGTGGGGCTGGGGCTCGACGAGCAGCTCGGCGATGGTGTCGAGCAGCACGTCCAGCTCGAAGGGCTTGGCGAGGAAGCGCGCGCTGGAGCGGCGCTCCTCGTCGGAGATGCGGCCGGCGCTCATCACCACCACGGGGATGCCTCGCAGGCCGGCGTCCTCGCGCATGCGGCGCAGCATCTCCCGGCCGTCCATGACGGGCATCATCAAGTCCAGCAGCACCAGGTCCGGCTTCGCGTCCGCCATGCGGTGCAGGCCCTCGGCGCCGTTGAAGGCGGTGACGATGTCGTAGCCCTCCACGGACAGGATGTCCTGGAGCGCCTCGACGATGGCCAGCTCGTCGTCCACGATGAGAAGCCGCTTCATGCGCCACGCCCCCCACGCCGGGACGGCTTGCCGCGCCGGACCGGTTTGCTCCCTGCCTTGCGTTTCGGCTTCCGCGGCGGCGCCGCCTGGGACGGGGCCTGCCCGTTGAAGAGGGCCTCCGCCCCCTCGCTGTCCGCCGCGACCTCGATGCCCCGGGGCGTCATGGAGAACAGGCGCTGGGACGCGTCATGGTCGCTCTCCCGCGCCTTCAGCACGGAGAGCACGCGGTAGCGCCGCGAGCGCAGCGCCACCAGCCGCAGCACCAGGACGTTGTCGACGAGCGCCTCCACGTCCAGCCGCGCGTCCGCCTCCGGCGCGGCGAGCTCGTGCGTCTGCTGGAGGAGCAGCGGGGTGACGCCCAGGTTGAGCAGTTCGTACATGAGGGCGGCGAGGAAGCGGGGCGTGCGCTCCGGGTCCGTGAGTTCCTGACAGAAGGACTCCAGTCCGTCCAGCACCAGCCGCTGGATGCCGTGCTGTTTCACCCACCCGAACAGCTCCTCGGCCAGCGCGTCCGGCTGCGTCTCCGCCGCCACGCGCGACACCAGGTGGACCCGGCCCGCATCCACGTGCCCGCCCAGCGCCAGTCCCATCCGCTCCGCCCTGTTGACCAGCCGGGACGGCGTCTCCACGAAGCCGAGGTACAGCCCGGGCTCTTGCCGGCGCGCGCCCTCCATCAGGAAGTGCAGCCCCAGCTGCGTCTTGCCGCTGCCGGGCGGGCCCGCCACCAGCGTGGACGAATTCCGCACCAGGCCGCCGGAGAGCATCTCATCCAGCGCGGGGAGGCCGAAGGTGAGCCGCGCGTCCGTCGCGGGCGTGCGCGCGGGCAGCCGCGTGTGGACGGCTTCGATGCGGGGATGGATGGACAGGCCGTCATTGGAAATCTGGAAGCCGTGCTGGCCGGAGACCTGCGGACCGCCGCGGAACTTCGTCACTTCGACCAGGCGCACCGACTTCACGCCGACGCGCTCCTGGGCCAGGGCGATGACGCCGTCCACCATGGTGTAGCGCGGGTCCGCCGGGCCACCGTGCTGCCCGGTGAGCACCAACGTGGTGCAGCCCGCGAGCGCGTTGTGGACGCACAGGCCGTGGAGGAACTCCCGGAGGCGCAGCGGGTCCTCGGAGCGCTCCTCCATGGCCACCAGGCCGTCCACCACCAGCGCCGTGGCGCCGTGCTCGCGCACCGCGCGGAAGATGAGCTTGCCGAGTCCCGCCAGCCCTTCCGCCTTGAGGGCGGCGGAGCCGCTTTCGTAGTTCAGCACGCGGCCGACCGCTTCCGGGTGGAAGAAGTTCATGCTCCGCAGGTGCTGCATCATCCGCGCGTGGGATTCACTCAGCACCGTGAGGTAGACGGCGCGCCCACCCTGGGCCACGGTGGCGAAGCAGAACTGGTTGCCGAGGATGGTCTTCCCCGTCCCCGGCGCTCCCGTGATGATGTACGTGCCCCCGCGAAGAAAGCCGCCGCGCATAAGCGCGTCCAGCCCTGGCACGCCGCTGGAGACGCGCGCGTCGGGTTCGTCCGGCCGCTCAGCGGTGTCCGTCACACGATGCTCCTTCCGTCCTGGGCGCGAACCCTAGGCCAGCAAGGTGCCGACGCCACGCAATTGCGCGGCCTCTGTCCGGAACCGTGCGGTGGACGCGCGGCTCACCGCGCCGTGTGCGTGCCGGGTGTCACCAGCGCCGCCCGGAGGAGGTGCTTCTGCACCTTGCCCAACGCATTGCGCGGCAGCGCCTCCGTGAAGACGACCTGGCGCGGCTTCTTGAAGCTGGCGAGCCGGTCCTTGCACCAGTCCACCAGGGCCTGGGACGCCGGCGGGGGCGCGCCCGGGTGAGGCACCACGACGGCCACCACCTGCTCGCCCAGGTCCGCGTCCGGCAGGCCCAGCACCGCGACCTCGGCGACGCCCGGGTGCAGGGCGAGCACCTCCTCCACCTCGCGCGGGTACACGTTGAAGCCGCCGCTGATGATGAGCTCGCGCGCCCGCCCGGTGATGCGCAGGTATCCGTCCGCGTCCACCTCCCCCAAATCGCCCGTGCGGAACCACCCGTCCGCGTCGAAGGACTCGGCGGTGGCGTCCTGGCGGCGCCAGTACCCGGCGAAGACGTGAGGGCCTCGCATCTCGATTTCGCCCGTCTCACCGCGCGGCAGCGGCTGGCGCGTGCGCACGTCCACCACGCGCGCCTCCTGGCCGGGGTAGGGGAAGCCCACCGTGCCGGGGCGTCGCTCGCCCTCGTAGGGGTTGGTGGTGTTCATGACGGTCTCCGTCATCCCATAGCGCTCCAGGATGCGGGCACCGAGCTCCGCTTCGACGTCCGCGAAGAGCTGGGGGCTGAGCGGCGCCGAGCCGGACACCCACAGGCGCAGCGCGCGCGGCTTCACGCGTGACGCGCGGGCCTCCTCCAGCAGGCGGCTGTACAGGGTGGGCACGCCGAAGAACATCGTGAGCGAGGCGTCGTCCCGCAGCGCGGCCAGGACCTCGGCGGCGTTGAAGCGGCGGCGCAGGTCCACGCTGGCGCCGGTGAACAGCGTGCCGTGCAGGCCCACCATCAGGCCGTGGGTGTGGAACAGCGGCAGGGTGAGCAGCAGCCTGTCTTCCTCCGTCCAGCGCCACGCCTCGGAGACGGCGCGCACGTTGGCCAGCAGGTTGCGGTGCAGCAGCATGGCGCCCTTGGAGCGGCCGGTGGTGCCGGAGGTGTAGCCCAGCACCGCCAGGTCCTCCGGACGCGGCGTCGCCAGCGGCGCGGTGGCCAAGGTGCCCTCCGCGAGCAGCGTGTCGAAGGGGACCTCCGTGAGTGACTCGGGCGGCGCGGGGGCGGGACGCTCCACGGTGACGAGCCACTGGAGCGAGGGCAGCTGGGCCCGCAGCGGCGCCAGCTCGGCGACGCCCGCCGCGCCGGTGACGCAGCCGCAGACCTCCGCGTCGGACAGGATGTGGGCCAGCTCCACCTGCCGGTAGGCGGTGTTGACCAGCACCACCACGCCGCCCGCGGCCTGCACGCCCAGGTAGGCGATGGCGAAGCGGGCGCTGTTCTCCAGGAAGAGCGCCACCCGCTCACCGGCCTGGAGCCCGCGCTGCTTGAGGCCCCGCGCGAAGGCCGTGACGTGCGTGGCGAGCTGTCCGTAGGTGAAGCGCTCCTGCTCGAACGTCAGCAGGGGCCGCTCGGGCGCGCGGTGTGCATGGTCCAGGAACACTTCGAGAAGGGAGGCCGACATGGGCGCGCACCTTAGCCCTGGCGCCTCCAGGGGCCTCCACCCCCTTCCCGCGGCTGTCCGCTTCTGGGACGGCCCTTTCCGCAAGTGGGCACGCGCTTCGGGCGGCGTCCCTCGGCCCTGAGCAATTCCAGGGGCTTGGCGCGGAGCGTGGCCTTGGCATGAGCCTCGCTCTGGGCAGGGGCGTGGACATTCCCAAAGCCAAGAAGCCGCGTCGCAAGCCCTGGGTGCTCGCCATCGGTGGAGCGTGCGCGCTCCTGGTGGTGACGGTGGGCCTGTCGCGGCTGCGCCCCGCGGCGCCCACGGTGGAGCGGGCCTCGGTGTGGTTGGACACGGTGAAGCGCGGACCCATGGTGCGCCAGGTGAAGGGCGCGGGCACGCTGGTGCCGGAGTACATCCGCTGGCTCACCGCGGACACGGCGGGCCGGGTGGAGCGCATCCACGTGCGGCCCGGGGCCACGGTGACGGCGGACACGCTGTTGATGGAGCTGTCGAACCCGGACGTGCAGCTCCAGGCCCTGGAGGCCGAGCGCCAGCTGGCCAGCGTGGAGGCCGACCTCATCCAGGTGCGCATGGAGCTGGAGACGCAGCGGCTGGCGCAGGAGGCCATGGTGGCGGCGCTCATCAGCGAGTCCGCCGAGGCGGCGCGCCGCGCCGAGGCCAACGAGGTCCTCCACCAGCAGGCGCACATCGGCGACCTGGAGCTGCGGCAGACGCGCGACAAGACGGTCGAGCTGAAGCGCCGGCTGGCGCTGGAGGAGAAGAAGCTCCAGGTCGTGGCCTCCAGCATGAAGGAGCAGCTCTCCGCGCAGCAGGGGCAGGTGGAGCGCCTGAAGGCGGTGGCCCGCTTCCGCCGCGCGCAGGTGGAGTCGATGAAGGTGCTGGCGGGCGAGGACGGCGTGCTCCAGGACCTGCCGCTGGAGCTGGGCCAGTGGGTGACGCCGGGGGTGCTGCTGGCGAAGGTGGTGAAGCCGGAGCGGCTGAAGGCGGAGCTGCGCATCGCGGAGACGCAGGCGCGCGACATCCAGCCCGGGCTGAAGGCGCTGGTGGACACCCGCAACGGCGTGGTGGAAGGCCAGGTGGCGCGGGTGGCGCCCGCGGCGAGCCAGGGCACGGTGCGCGTGGAGGTGTCGCTGCCCGCGGAGCTGCCCCGCGGCGCGCGGCCGGATTTGACGGTGGAGGGCACGGTGGAGCTGGAGCGGCTGGGCGACGTGCTGTCCGTGGGGCGCCCGGCTGGCGCGCAGCCGGGCGCCACCATGGCCCTCTTCCGGTTGATGCCGGACAGCGATGAAGCCGTCCGCGTGCCGGTGCAGCTGGGCCGAGGCTCGGTGAACGCGGTAGAGGTGCTGCAGGGCCTTCAAGAAGGTGACCAGGTGGTGTTGTCGGACATGGCCGCGTGGGACGCGGTCGAGCGGGTGAGGCTGCGATGATGACGAACGACACGAAGACGGTTGCTTCCGCGGAAGGCGCGGTGGCGCAGGAGGGCGCGAGCGTGGAGCCCGGCAAGGGGCTCATCCACCTGGACGGATTGACCAAGGTCTTCGAGACCGAGGACGTGGAGACGCACGCGCTCTCCAACATCCACCTCAACGTCCGCAAGGGCGAGTGGGTGGCGATTGTCGGCCCGTCGGGTTCGGGCAAGTCCACCTTGCTGGCGGTGCTGGGGCTGCTGGACACGGCGACGCGCGGGGCCTACCTGCTGGACGGGCGCAGCGTGTTGGACCTGTCCGCGACGGACCGGGCGCTGGTGCGCAACCGGCACATCGGCTTCATCTTCCAGAGCTTCAACCTCATCGGCGACCTGACGGTGTTCGAGAACGTGGAGCTGCCGCTGACGTACCGGGGCATGCCCGCCGCCGAGCGCAAGCAGCGGGTGGAAGGCGCGCTGGAGAAGGTGGGCATGGCGCACCGGGCCCGTCACATGCCGGGGCAGCTCTCCGGCGGTCAGCAGCAGCGCGTGGCGGTGGCGCGCGCGGTGGCCGGCGACCCGCTCATCCTCCTGGCGGACGAGCCCACGGGCAACCTGGACTCGAAGAACGGCGAGGCGGTGATGCAGCTCCTCTCCGAGCTGCACAAGGGCGGCGCCACCATCTGCATGGTGACGCACGACCCGGCGCACGCGCGCGTGGCCACGCGCACGGTGAGCCTCTTCGACGGCCGCATCGTCCAGGACGAGCAGCGCCGCTGAGGCTGGGTTTGGGCCGCTTCCAGCGGCTGGCCGCGGGGCGCTTGAGACTCCCGGGCGCCCGCAACTCCCGCGCGACCGCCGCCGGTGGTTTCTGGCACATTCCCCCCATGGGTGTCCCCCGTGTCTGAATC
>NZ_JAAIYB010000225.1 GCF_010894475.1 Myxococcus vastator | reverse complement strand
ATCTTCGAGGGCGTGGACCACCTGGCCTTCCTGCTGGCCGTGCTGCTGGTGGGGGGCGGCTGGAAGCGGGTGCTGTTGCTGGTGACGTCCTTCACGGTGGCGCACTCGTTGACGCTGGGGGCCGCCGCGCTGGGGTGGGTGGTGTTGGACGGCGCCCGGGCCCGGTGGGTGGAGGCCGCCATCGCCGCGTCCATCATCTATGTGGCGGTGGAGAACCTGGTGCTGCGCGAGCACCGGCACCGGGTGCTCGTCACCTTCCTCTTCGGGCTGATCCACGGCTTCGGCTTCGCGGGCGTGCTGGCCGGCTACGGCCTGGGCGAGTCCGTGGTGACGGCGCTGCTGGGCTTCAACGTCGGCGTGGAGCTGGGTCAGGCGGTGGTGGTGGCGGCGCTGCTGCCCGTCCTCCGCATGGTCCAGCGCCGTCCGGCGTTGCACACGAGGGCCGTGAGGGGACTGTCCATCGGAATCCTCGCGGCTGGTGGGTACTGGATGGTTGAACGCGCCCTCGGTTGAATCCCGCGCGAGGCGTTCCTACGTTGGCGGATTGAAGGTAGGGAACAGGGGGACGTCGATGGGTGCGAGGCATACCCGGTTGGCCGCGGCGCTGGCCGCCGCGTGGGAGGCGGAGGTCGTCTCCGCCCGGCGGATGACGGCGCTGGCGGAGCGAATCGCGGATGCGAGGGTCCGGGCACGGCTGATGGTGTTGGCCGCGTTCTGCCGGGCTCACGCCTCGCGATTGCTCGCACGGCTGGCCGCGCTGGGCCGCGGTCCACTGCCGGTTCCTCCCGAGGACATCGAGCTGGATCCGGATACGTTGCTGGAGCTGCGCCGCGAGGGGGCCTTTGCCCGCGCGTCAGCCGCCCGCTACGAGACGACCGCGGAGCTGGCCCGTCAGCAGGCGGACCTCTCCTCCGCGTGGGTCTGCGAGCTGAACCGCACCGAGGAGCAGGACCGCTCCCGGGAGCTGCTGTCCCTGGCCGAAGGGGCCCTGGGGCCCGTGGTCCACGCCGACGCGCCGGCCAGCGCCGTCCCGGGTGACTCCTGAGGGAATGACACGGGTTTCTCGCTCCGCCGGTGACAGTGGCCGAGCATTGGGCGTAGAAATCCCTTCATGGCGAAGGAGAGCTACAACGATCTCATCTTCCAGCTGGGCGACCTGGCTCGGGACAGGTTGCCGGGCAAGCCCACCTGTCCCCGTTCCATGGACCGCGTCTACCGCGCCGAAGAGGCCGTGGTGGCGCGCCGGGATGAACTGGCGGCGCTCGAGCAGGAGATGAACGACGAGGACGCGGCGTATTCGGACTTTCTCGCCGTGCAGGGCGAGGAGCGGGCGAAGCACGCCGCCATCGTCAAGAAGTGGAAGAAGGCGGTGGACGCCATCGACGGCAAGGTGAAGGACCTGCGCAAGACGCTCGCGTCGCGCAAGGCCGAACAGCGCTACGCCGAGGACGGCCTGCTCAAGCTCGAGAAGAAGATCAGCGACATGGAGCTGATCGGCGAGTCACCCGAGAAGATCGAACTGGCCCGCGGCAACCTCAAGAAGAACCGGCTCCAGCAGATGCGGGTCGGCCGGCAGCTGGAGGATCTGGAATCCAACCTGGCCACCGCCCTCACCCCCGTGCCCGGCCAGCCCGGCGCGGCCGGCATCCTGGCGCACAAGCGCCTGCTGGAGATGGAGGACGAGGAGGAGGAGCGGAAGCTGGACCACGAGCACCGCATGGCGGAGCTCGACCAGGCAATCGCCGCCAAGGAGGAACAGGTCCAGGCCTCGGAGGATTATCTGGATCAAGCCCTGTTCCTCCTGGGCGAAGACGTGTATGCACAGCGCATCAACGATGCGCAGCTCGCACCGTTCTACCCGCGGTTGGATCGCGCGCAGTGAGAGAGGCATCCGCCCGTAGTGCTTGACGGCGGGGACCTGTCTGCTACATTGCGCCGCTTCCTGGCGACCGCGGGGACGCGTGCAGTCCAGGTCATTGAACTTATTGGGTTTTTCCGCGCCACCAGCGCGCTGGCAGTGAGGACGACGTGAAGGGTCTGATTGGCAAGAAGATCGGCATGACCCAGGTGTTCAACGATGAGGGCAACCTCGTCCCGGTCACGGTGATCGACGTGGGCACCTGCCAGGTCGTTGGCAAGCGCACCCCTGAGAAGGACAACTACTCGGCGGTGACGCTGGGCTATGGTGAGATCCGCGAGAAGATTCTCAACCTGGCTGAGCGGGGCTTCTTCAAGAAGGCCAACGCGCCTTACCGCCGCCACCTGAAGGAGTTCCGCGTCACGCCGGAGGAGGCTGCCTCCTTCAACGTGGGCGACGCCGTCAAGGCGGACATGTTCACCAAGGGCGAGCTGGTCGATGTGACCGGCGTCACCAAGGGTCGCGGTTTCGCCGGCGTCATGCGCCGCTGGAACTTCAAGGGCTCGCAGACGAAGACGCACGGTACGCACGAGTACCAGCGTCACCCGGGCGCCATCGGTCAGCGTAAGACGCCGGGCCGCGTGTACCCGAACAAGAAGATGCCCGGTCACTACGGCGTGGATCAGGTCACCACCCAGAACCTGACCGTGGTGGACGTGGACGTGGAGAAGGGCCTGGTGCTCGTGAAGGGTGCCGTCGCCGGCCACAACAACGGCGTCGTCTACATTCGCCCTAGCATCAAGGTGGCCATGCGCGCGCAGCACAAGGCCGCGCGCGGCGCGTAGTTCGCTGCTGAGCGTCTGAGCGCTCGAAACGCCCCGCCTCCGGGCCCGATTCGTCGGGCATCCGGGCGGGGCGTTTGTCTTGCGGGGCAGGGTGGCGCGCGGTTTCCGCGGGTGGGCAGGTGTCTGCCCCGCGTGACGACCCGCCTGCCTGCTTCATCACGTCCCGTGCCACGGCCTGCCCCGGAAACGTTGACCGGTGGGCGTCCGGTGGGGGCGACCGTGAAAAGAATTCCGACTCCTGGCCATCGCGGCTTGTCGGTCGTGGAAGCCGTGCGCACCTCCAGGCACCACGAAGGAGTCTGAAGCGTCAGGTGACGCGGACTCCGTGGCCTCGGGGAGTTCCTTGCGCTCCCGCTCATGGCGGCCCACCCCACGGGCCGGGCAGGATTATGATCGCACGCACGCTCTGCGTCTTTGCTTCGTTGGCCGTCTCGCTGGCGGCACCGGTTGCCGCGGCACAGGATGACGAGAACGTCCTGGACAACGTCGTCGTCCGCAACCGGCTGTACGCGCCGGGCGGCAAGTTGGAGGTGTCCATCGGTGTCGGTCTGCCGCTGCAGACGCACCTGACGGCGCACTACGTCTTCAACGCCGGCGTGGCCTACAACCTCTTCAACACCTTCGCGGTGGAGGCGCGGGCCGGTTACGCGGCCAGCCGTCACACGGGCCTGGCGCGCTCCATCTCCGAGAGCTTCCTCAACCGGGAGGACAAGCGCGTCACCGACGAGCTGGAAGACCTCTGGCAGATGAACCTGCACGGGGTGGCCGGCGTCCGCTGGGCGCCCATCTACGGGAAGCTCAGCCTGCTGTCCGACTTGCCGGCCCACTTCCAGGCCTATGTCTGGGGGGGCGGTGGGCTGGGCTCGTTCAAGCGCAACTCCGTCATCCAGTGCACGCAGGTGGTGAACCGCGACCTGGGCATCTGTGACAACCGGACGTCGGTGGATGATCGCGGCTCGGCCACCCAGGACTTCTGGGTGAATGAGTCGCGAGTCGCCCCGGTGGTGTCCGCGGCGGTGGGCTTCCGCTTCTTCATCCGGGACACGCACGGCGTGCGCCTGGAGCTGCGCGACTGGGTCTTCCGGGACAACTACCGCGTCAACCTGATGCGGGATGCGTGGGAGGCGGGGCAGGCGACGGGTGAGCCCGCGCGCAGCCCTGGCCTCACGCACCTGGTGCAGTTCGACCTTGGCTACACCTTCTCCTTCTAGGTCCACCTGACTATGCGACCGTTCCTGTCCCTCGCGCTCCTTGTCGCCACGGCCCCGCAGGCCGCGCCGCGCGTCCCGGCTCCGGCCTTCGCGCTGGCGCAGGTCCAGCAAGTGCCCGCGCCCGGTGCGGAGACGTCCGTGCCGCCACCGTCCGCGCCGCCGCAGTCGCTTCCGGAGGCTCCTGTCGAGGCCTCGTCCCGGCCCGAGCCGCGGGTGCCCGCCGAGGCCGCCGAAGCGTCCGCGCCGCCCGCAGGTGTCCGCTCCAGCGCGGCCCCTGCGCAGGGCACGGGCGAGGTGCCCGCTGGCGAGCCTCCCCCTGTTGACGACCCCTCGCTGGCGCCCGCCGCCGAGCCCGCGCCCACCGTGGAGACGGACTCCGCGCCCGCGGCGACAGGCGTGGCCGGGCAGGAGGCGCCGCCGGTCCCCGACGACGCGCCGGTGCTGGCCTCCGACGACCTGGCCGCCGATGCGCCGCGCACCACGGATGCGCGGCAGCAGCGGCTGGTGAACGGAGCGCCGCTCTACAACCCCAACGTGTCGGTGCACATCGTCCAGAAGAAGCGCTTCGCGGACGAGGGCCGTCACGAGCTGACGGTGTACCCGGCCACGGTGCAGGTGAACGGGAAGTACACCAATCACGCGGGCACGGCGGCGCACTACACCTACCACCTGCAGGAGAACTTCGCCCTCCAGGTGATGGGCCAGTACAACTGGTACTCGAACGAGAGCGCCTTCAACCTGGAGCTCATCGACAAGGTCCGTGAGCAGGCGCAGGCGGCCTCGTCGCTGCTGCTGGTGTGGGGCGCGCACGCGGGCGTGGAGGTGACGCCGCTCTACGGCAAGTTCGCCTTCCTCAACAACTCGCTGGCGCAGTTCAGCGTGGTGCTCAGTGGCGGCGCGGGCGTCGGCTCCACGCGCCACCTCATCCGCCCCGAGGTGACGAACGAGGTGGAGGGCGAGTCGTTCCGGGTGCCCGCGCGCTTCGGTGACACCGGCACCAAGTTCATGGGCTCGGTGGGGGGCGGCTTCCGGCTCCAGTTCGGCGAGTCGTATGCGCTGCGCGTGGAGGTGCGGGATCTCATCTACACCGCGCGCGTGGACCGGGTGGACGGCTGCAACCTGGCGGACTTCGAGGCGCTGGAGGCGGCGCGCTCCGCCAACCAGGACTTCGCCTCGCTGAACCTGAGCGGCAGCTGCCGCTACGAGAAGTTCGACGGCGTCGACCCGAAGACGCGGAAGAACTACCGCGAGGACATCATCCTGGGCCGCGACCTGGTGGCCGAGCCGTCCTCGGACGTCCTCAACAACGTGAGCTTCTACGCCGGCTTCTCTGTCCTCTTCTGATGTGCAGGAAGGCCCGAACCGCCATGAAACGACTGCTCAGCCTCTTCGTCGCCCTGGCGCCGCTCGCGGTGTCCGCCCAGCCTGACTCGGGTGGCTACAACCGCGCGCTGGCCGCCTTCAACGCCGGTGACATGGACACCGCCGCGCCCCTCTTCTTCGAGCTCGCGGAGCGCGCCTCCGACGCGGAGGTGAAGGGCAAGGCGGAGTACTTCCTCGGACAGGCCCTGGCCCAGAAGGGACTGCCCGTCGCCGCCTTCATCGCCTATGCGGCCATCGTCAACGCCGGGCCCTCGCACCCCTCGTATCTGAAGGCGGTGGAGGGGCTGGTGGACATGCAGCAGCAGCTGGATGAGCACAACCTCATCCCCAGCATCCTCGCCCAGGCCTACACCGACGACGTGCGCGACCGCTGGGTGACGCTGCCCAAGGAGGTGCTCGCGCGCGTCAACTACCTGGTGGGCACGGTGCGCCAGCGCAAGAGCCGCTTCGAGGAAGCGCGCGCGCTGCTGGAGGCGGTGCCCCAGGACAGCCGCGTGTACGCGAAGTCGCGCTACCTGCTCGGCGTGGTGCTGGCGGACCCGCGCTTCCCGGGCCGCCCCGGCGAGTCCTCCGTGTTGGACAAGGACGCGCTGGCCGCCTTCAACGCGGTGCTGGCCGCGAAGGAGGGGCAGTTGGACTTGCGCGCCACGCAGCACCTGGCGCTCATCGCCCTGGGCCGGCTCCACTACCGTCGCGGTGAGTACGCCGACGCCAGCGCCGCCTATGAGCGGGTGCCGCGCTACTCGCGCTACTGGGACCAGGCCCTCTTCGAGAACGGCTTCGCGCGCTTCCAGAACGAGGACTTCGGCGGGGCGCTCGGCAGCCTCCAGGCGCTGCACGCGCCGCAGTTCACCGGGGCCTTCCAGCCCGAGTCGTGGATCCTCAAGGCGACCGTCTATTACTACTCGTGCCTCTACGACGAGGTGAAGACGACGCTGGCGGCCTTCGACGCGCTCTACGGCCCCATGGAGGCCCAGCTGGAGCCCTTCACCGGGGAGGACGTGCCGCTGGTGCAGTCCTTCAACCTGGTGGCGGCGGAGAACCGCCGGCTGCCGCGCCCGGTGTACCTGTGGCTGCGCAACAACGAGCGCATCCGCGAGGTGATGCGGATGCTGGAGCGCGTGGACAACGAGAAGCGTGCGCTGCTGAACGGACGCTGGCGCGGCACGCCGCTGGCGGCGCAGTCCACCGCGTCGCTCGAGGAGATACGCGGGACGCTGCTGCAGGTGGGCGGCACGCTGGCGCAGAGCCGCATCCGTGAGGCAGCGGACAATTTGCGGACCTTCTCCGACCAGGCGGAAATCATCCGCGTGCAGACGGCATTGGATGAGAAGGACCTGCTGCAGGCCGGCGTGGACCAGAAGGCGCTGCTGAAGGGGCAGTCGCTGTATCGCCCGAAGATGCCGGGCGCGGCCTGGAACTACTGGAAGTTCCAGGGCGAGTTCTGGATCGACGAGATTGGCTACTACCAATACACGCTGAAGCGTGGCTGTCCGGCCAAGACGGCTGAACAGCAGCCGTAGGCTCCCCCGCGCCGCTGTCGCGCCTGCACCTGCCTTGAGGGGCCGGCTCCACGCGACACCGCCACTTCTCAATCCAGAAGTGCGCATCTACTTTCCGTCGTCCCTCGTCAGTGGGTGCTGGATTGCCCGCATGCCGGGTCGGCTTCACGGCAGGAGCTCGCATGAAGGTGGTTCTTCGTTTCGGTGCGCTGGCGGTGGGCGCGGTGCTCATCACTGGCGGGGTGGGAGAGGCGGCGGAAACGCAGGCCCGCAAGGGGGGGAAGAAGCCCGCCGCGGCGTCCGCGTCGAAGACCTCCGGTGTGTCCAGCAAGGCGGCGGGGAAGAAGAAGGCCGCGAAGGCCCAGGCCGACCGCAAGGCCGCGCAGAAGGCGCCGCCGCCAGGGGTCGCGCCGGAGGACGTGCGGCAGGGGCCCGCGCGGGTCCGGCCCGCGGCGGCGAAGTTCGCGGAGCTGCCTCGCATCCCGGACGCCAGGCGGGACGCGCTGGCGGACAAGAAGCGCGACGAGGCCATCGCCGCCTTCAAGCGCCTCATCCCCAAGTTGCGGGACGGCAATCCTCAGAAGGCGGAGCTGCTCTACCGCCTGTCGGAGCTCTACTGGGAGAAGTCCAAGTACCTCTACGAACTGGAGATGACGCGCTTCCTCGCGGCGGAGAAGGACTACGACGCGGCCGTGGCGCGCGGTGAGAAGGTGGAGGCGCCCAAGCAGGACCACGCGGGCAGCGAGCGCTACCGCACGGAGACGATGGGCATCTACGAGGACATCCTCCGCGCGTACCCGGACTATCCGCAGCGCGACGAGGTCCTCTTCTCCATGGGGTACAACTACTACGAGCTGGGACGCCGCGAGGACGCGGTGGTCCGCTACGAGGAGTTGATTCGCGACTTCCCCACGTCGCAGTTCGTGCCGGACGCGTACATCCAGCTCGGCAACCACTACTTCGAGAACAACAAGCTCATCCCCGCCAAGCAGAACTACGAGAAGGCGCGGGACTCGGGCGTGCCGAAGATCTACGCCTACGCCGTCTACAAGCTGTCCTGGTGTGACTACAACACCGGCGACTACGAGCCGGGCCTGAAGAAGCTCCACGAGGTGGTGGACTACGCCTCGAAGAGCCCCGAGCTGGGTGACCTGCGCACCGAGGCGCTCAACGACTTGACCGTCTTCTACGTCCAGCTGGACCAGCCGAAGCAGGCCATCTCCTACTTCAAGGAGAAGGCGCCGGCGCAGCGCGTGGGCCGCCTGCTGGCCAAGACGGCCGCGGGCCTGGTGGACGCGGGCCACTTCGACAGCGCCATCCTCACGTACCGCACGCTCGTGGACGACGAGCCCATGGGGGCCAACGCGCCGGAGTACCAGCAGGCCATCGTCCGCGCCCATGAGGGGCTCCGCCAGCGCCAGCAGGTCCGCAAGGAGATGAAGCGGATGGTGGACCTCTACAGCCCCGGTGGCCAGTGGTGGCAGGCCAACGAGGACAAGACGACCGTCCTGCGCAACGCCTTCAACGTCACCGAGGAGGCCATGCGCGTCATGGTCACCGAGTACCACCAGGAGGCGCAGAAGACGCGCCAGGTGGAGACCTACCGGCTGGCGCGTGACATCTACAAGCAGTACGTGGACGCGTTCGCCTCCAACGCGAACCCGGACTTCGTGGCGGACTCCGCCTTCAACCTCCGCTTCTTCTACGCCGAAATCCTCTGGGCCCTGGAGGAGTGGGAGGCGGCCGCGGCCGAGTACGACGCCGTGGTGGCGTTCAAGATTCCGGACCGCGACACCGCGCGCGAGGTGTCCAACGAGACGTACCGCAAGAGCGCCTCGTACAACGCCATCCTCGCCTACGACAAGCTGGTGAAGATTGAGCGCGGCCAGCTCGCCCAGAGCGACCTGCGCGACGGCCAGAAGGTCGACGAGAAGAAGGACAAGGGCGACGTCGCCAAGCAGAAGATCGTCAAGCGCGACGCGAAGGACCGTCAGGAAGAGGCGCTCACGAAGTTCGAGGACCGGCTGGTCGCCGCGTGCGACGTCTACGTGAAGCTGTATCCGAACACGCAGGACGAAATCGACCTGCGCTACCAGGCCGCCGTCATCCTCTATGACCGCAGCCACTTCGTGGACGCGGCCCGGCGCTTCGGTGAAATCATCGAGAAGTTCCCCGAGGAGCGCCGCTCGCGCGACGCGGCCGACCTCACCATGTACGTGCTGGAGAGCCGCGAGGAGTGGCTCGAGCTGAACACGCTGTCGAAGAAGTTCCTGGAGAACAAGAAGCTGGCCAAACCGGGAACGGACTTCGCCGTGCGCGTCAGCCACGTCGTCGAAGGCAGCCAGTACAAGTGGGTGGACGAGATCGTCTACAAGAAGGAGCAGAACCCGAAGAAGGCCGCCGAGGAGTTCCTCCGCTTCGTGTCCGAGTTCCCCAAGTCGGAGAACGCGGACCGCGCGCTCACCTACGTGATGATCATCGCGCAGGAGGCGGGCGAAATCGACAAGGGCCTGGCCGCGGGCGAGCGCTTCCTCAAGGAGTACCCGCGAAGCCCCTTCGAGCTGAAGGCGCGTTACTCGCTGGCGGGCCTCTACGAGAAGGTCGCCGAGTACCGGAAGGCCGCCGTCATGGCGGAGTCCTTCGTGGCCAGCTACGACGCCGCGCTGAAGGCGGACGGCGCCAACGGCAAGGGCAAGGGCAAGGTGACGAAGAAGGCCGCCAGGGCGCAGGCCGCGCCGGGGGCCGAGGACGCGGAGTCCAAGCGCGAGCGGAAGGCCGCCGAGCGCAAGGCGCTGCTGGACGAGGCCGGCGGCTGGGTGGCGGACGCGCAGTTCAACGCGGGCGTCTGGTGGGAAGGCGCGGGTGAGCCGCAGAAGGCCGTGGCCGCCTACAACACATACGTCTCCCGCTTCAGAGACCGCAAGGACGTGCCGCAGGTGGCCTTCGCGGCGGCGCTCGCGTGGGAGAAGGAGAAGAAGTGGAGCGAGGCGGCCCGGGCCTTCGGCGCCTTCGCGGAGACGTACGGCCGTGACTCGCGCTCCACCTCCGCGCAGGTGTACCAGGCGCGCTACCACGAGCTGCTGGCGTACGAGCAGCTGAAGAACGCGCGCGAGCAGGAGCGCGTGCAGGGCGAGCTGGTGCGGGCATGGAACCGGCTGCCGGAGAGCGCGCGCAAGGACACGGCGGTGCTCAATGCCTATGGCCACGCGCGCTTCCTGTCGCTGGAGCCGGCGTGGAAGCGCTACACGGGCATCCGCTTCTCGCGGGTGAGCACCATCCGCCGGGACCTGGCGGCGAAGCAGAAGGAGATTGTGCGGCTGGAGAAGGAGTACCTCGCCGTCCTGTCCACCGGCTCCGGTGACTGGGGCATCGCGGCGCTCACGCGCATCGGCCTGGCCTACGCCGACTTCGCGCGCAACATCATGGACTCGCCGGACCCGTCGGGGCTCGACGAGGAGCAGCTCGCCATGTACCGCGGCGAGCTGGAGAACCTGGCGCTGCCGCTGGAGGACAAGGCCTCCGAGGCCTTGGAGAAGGCGCTGGAGAAGGCCTATGAGCTGGGGGTCTACAGCCCGTGGACCCTGGCCGCGCAGGACCAGGTGAACCGCCTGCGTCCAGGCGCCTACGCGCAGGTGCGGCAGGTGAACTACCGCGGCAGTGACACGCTCGTCCGCTCGGACCTGGTGCGCGTGCTGGAAGGCGCCACCGCGACGACGCCAGCCCCGGCCTCCACGCCGGAGGACCCGCCGGATTCGTCGATGCCCTTGAACGACGAGGCGCAGGCACCCACGGCGGCGCGCGGGGAGGTGCTGCGATGAAGCCGTTTCGCATGGATTCCTTTCAGGTTGGGGCGGGGAAGACGCAGATGAACTGGTTCCGTTCGCTCCTCGTCGGCTCGCTGGCCTTCACGGCGGCGTGCGCGTCGGGGCCTCAGAAGAAGCAGACCGCCGTGCCGGAGGTGACGCCGCCCGCGGCGCGGCGGCCCGCGCCGAAGCCGGCGCCGCCGCCCACGCAGAAGCCAGGCAGCGCGGAGTCCGCCTTCGCGGCGGCGCTCCAGTCCTATGAAGCGGGGGACCTGGACGGCGCGCGCGAGGGCTTCGAGGCGGTGGTGGACGTGCTGCCGCAGAGCCTCAACGCGCAGTTCAACCTGGGCGTCATCGCCGAGCGTCAGGGCCGTCCGGATGACGCGCGCGTGGCCTACGAGAAGGTCCTCCTGCTGGACCCGGCGCACGTGCCCGCGGTGGTCAACCTGGGCGTCATGTACCGGGAGCAGGGGCGGCTGGACGAAGCCATCGCCTTGTTCGAGCGGGCGCTGAAGACGCCTGGACGCGAGTACGACGCGTCGCTGCTCAACAGCCTGTCCATCACCTATCGCGTCGCCGGAAAGCTGGACGCGTCCGAGGCCGCCGCGCGCCGCGTGCTGGTGCGCAACAAGGACAACCCGGGGGCGTACAAGAACCTGGCGCACGTGGCCTACGCGCGGGAGAAGTACCGGCTGGCGGAGTTGCTGGCTGGCAACGCGCGCAAGCACTCGGAGAAGGACCCGGCGCTCTACAACCTGCTGGGCATGGTCTACCTGAAGCTGGACGACCGGGCCCGCGCGCTGGTGCAGTTCCAGAAGGCCATCGCCCTGGATGCGAAGTTCACCCCGGGCTACCTCAACCTGGGCGCCCTGGCGTTGAGCTACCGCGACTACCTGGGCGCCGAGCGCTCCTTCGGCAAGGCCGCGGAGCTGGAGCCGGGCTCCCCGGACGCGACGCTGTACCTGGCCTGGGCGCTGGACGGACAGAAGGGGCGCGATCCGAAGAAGGGGCTGGCCGCGGGGGAGGCGTTCGAGAAGGTGCTGGCCACCCGCGCGGACCTCCCGGAGGCCGTGTGCGGCGCGGGCTGGGCGTATGCGTCGGACCGCGCGGGCTGGCAGAAGGCCATCACGTTCCTCGACCGCTGCAAGGGGCTGGAGACGACGTCCGACAATGACAAGCAGATGATTACCGCCAAGGTCCAGGGCCTGGAGAACATGCTCAAGGCCTCGGCGCCCGAGCCCGCCCCCGCCACCGCGGAGGGCGAAGGCGCGCCGGCGGATGAGGCCATCGGCGGCGGTGGCGCGCAGCAGCCCGCGCAGGGCGCTGCCGGCGCGGAGGCCGCGGAGCCTGGACAGGGCGAAGCGGTGGCGCCGGAAGGCGATGCCACGGGCGGCGCGGGCGCACCGCCTGGGCAGGGCACGGAGGCGATGCCCGCGGACGACGCGACGGGCGGCGCGGGCACCCAGCCCGAGGAGGACGCCATGGGGGGCCCCGGCTCCGAGCCCACTCCGGCGGGTGAGCAACGCGCGCCCGCGGGCGACTAGCGCGGCTGTCCCTGAAAGCGAGACGCAGGACCCCGCGGCGTCGCCACTCACCGAAGTGGCGACGCCGTCTTCGCGACAGGGGCCGGTGCGAGCCAGCTGGCGCTCGCCAACCCCGTGGTCGGAGTGGGGTTGGGCAGGCATCCAGGGCATCACCCCAGCGGGCAGGCTGGAGTTCTGGCGAAGAGGGACGGAACTTTTTTCCTCTCTCCAGGCTGCGACATCCGGCGGAGGAGGCGAGCGCCCCTGGATTCAAGGACTTGAGGTTGGATCGCGCTGTGCATTGGGAGGTGGAGCATGAAGCGACTCGTATCAGCGGTGGTGGTGCTGGGGCTGTGGGCGGCACCCTCGGTGGCGATGGCGCAGGAGTCGAGAGACACGGTGAAGGTCATCCAGGAGGAGGACCGCACCGTGTTCCGGAAGAAGACGGTCATCGACTTCACGGATGTCGCGGTGGAAGGCGAGCTCACGAAGCCCGAGGGCTCGTACCTGCTCCACCGGAAGAAGACGGACTTCCAGAGCCTCATCCAGGTCCGGGACAACTTCGATCCAGAGTTACAGAAGTCAGTCGACAACCTCTAGCGGCAGCGGGCGGCGGCAGTCGTTCTCAGGGCGGAAGGGAAGAGGGAAAATCCTCATGGCGGCGGCGAAGAACAACGGCTTGACGCTTCGGATCACCGGGCCGGATGGCTCCACGGCGGAAGCCGTGTCGGAGGCCGAGAGCGTCATTGTGGGGTCGGGCGCTCAGGCAGCAGTGAAGATTCAGGACCCGCGGGTCTCGAATCTCCATGTGATGCTGAAGGTGGACAAGGATGGCTCGGTGACGGCCATCGACCTGGGCAGTGAGGGCGGCACGGAGGTGCGGGGACAGCGGCTCGTCCTGCCCACGGCGCTCAACCCCGGGGATGTGTTGAGGGTGGGCGGCAGCCGGGTGGAGGTGCTCTTCGGAGCGACCCAGCCC
>NZ_JAAIYB010000224.1 GCF_010894475.1 Myxococcus vastator | reverse complement strand
CACCTCAACGTCGTTCCTCCCCCAAGCCCCTGAGCGAGAAAGACACAGCCATGGCGAAGAAGAGCAAGGTCGCGCGCAACGAGCAGCGCAAGGCCCTGGTCGCGAAGTACGCGAAGCGCCGCGCGGCGCTGAAGGCAAGCATCCGCGACCTCACCCTGTCTCATGAGGAGCGGCGGGCAGCGCAGGACGCGCTGGCGGCACTGCCCCGCGACGCGAACCCCAACCGCGTGACGAACCGCTGCGCGCTGACGGGGAGGCCCCGGGGCAACCTGAGGCGCTTCGGCCTGTCGCGCATCGCGTTCCGCGACAAGGCGCTCCAGGGAGAGATTCCCGGCGTCATCAAGTCGAGCTGGTGAGCCACGCCGCGGCGGCCGCTCAGTGGCGCGTGTGCCGCCGCACATCCGAGGAAGGCGCCTGGCGACGAGGCGCCGCTTCGCCCTCCCCGCTGGCCCACTGCCGCGCCATGCCGGAGGGCTCCCGGGCCGAAGACGACACCGGGGGCTCTTCGTCGGCGTCGTCGTACGCCCAGCCCAGTCCGCCCGTCAAATCGTGCTGGAGCGGCAGGCCCGCCGTGGTGGAGGCGCGCCGCGCGGGCGCCAGGGCCTCCGGCTTGAGGTCCGGCAGGTGCGACAACTCCTCACGCAGGTAGACATCCTCGCCGTCGATGTCCGCCACATCCGAGAAGGACCTCCGGCAGTCGCGCGTGAAGAGGCGCCCCCTGCCGATGAAGAAACCCGCCGCGTCCGCGGCGATGATGGTGCCGACCTTCTCACCGTCCCGGTCTCTCGCGGTCATACCCATCTGGATGTTGGCGGGATTGAACATGCTTGCTCCTGGGCGAGCCCCTGCGCTCGTCCCGGCAAGGTGCACACGACGGCTCGCGTCCGGAATCCCCTCCGGGTCCGGTAGGCATGTTGGCAAGCCACCGCCGTCCGCCCCGCCCTCACGGGCGCGGCGGCATCAAGCCGTGTTCCGTCCCGAGGGCGGCGCCCCGTGCTCGGAGGGCTCGTGGTCCGTGGGCTCCGCGTTCCCTACACCCGGCGCGCCCGGCTCCATCGTCTCACTGAAGCGGCGGTCCATCTCCGTGCGCACGTAGCGCTCGATTTCCTCCGCCGTGGTCAGCTCCATGGCGTTCTGCAGCAGCTCCATGGCGTCCACGCGGCTCACCCGGCGCAGGAAGCGCTTCACCACCGGTATCTGCCCCGACGTCATGGACAGCTCGTCGAAGCCCAGCGCCAGCAGCATCAGCGTGTAGAGCGGATCTCCCGCCATCTCCCCACACATGGACACGGGGATGTTGGCCGCCCGGCCCGCGTCGATGATGCCGCGCAGTTGCCGGAGCACGGACAGGTGGAGGGGCCGGTAGAGGTAGGCGACCTCGCGATTCTGGCGGTCGATGGCCAGCGAGTACTGGATGAGGTCGTTGGTCCCCACCGAGAAGAAGTCCGCCTCCTGGGCCAGCCGGTCGGCGATGGTGGCCGCGCTGGGCGTCTCCACCATGATGCCCACGGGGAAGCGCTTGCCCACGGGCACCCCCGCGCGGCCCAGCTCCGTGCGGCAGGCCTCCAGCTCACTGCGAGCCTCGCGCAGCTCGCTCACCCCGCAGATGAGGGGGAACATCAGCCGCAGGTTGCCGTGCACGCTGGCGCGCAGCACGGCGCGCAGCTGGGTGCGGAACAGCTCCCGGTTGGACAGGCAGTAGCGGATGGCCCGCAGGCCCATGGCCGGGTTGGGTTCCTTCTCGTGCTTCGTCTTGCCCGGCACCTTGTCGCCGCCCAAATCCAACGTGCGGATGGTGACGGGGCGTCCGCCCATGGCCTCCAGCACCTGGCGGTAGGCGCGGTAGTGCTCCTCCTCGGTGGGCGCCGTCTTCCGGTCCAGGAACATGAACTCGGTGCGGTACAGGCCAATGCCCTCCGCGCCGTGCGCCAGCAGCGAGGGGATCTCCTCCAGGAACTCGATGTTGCCGTAGAGGCGAATCTGGAAGCCGTCGGTGCTGACCGCGGGCAAATCCTTGGTCGCCAGGGCCAGCCGCTCGCTCTCCTGGTGGCGGCGCTGCTCCTCGCGGAAGACGGCGAGCTGCTCGTCCGAGGGGTTCACCAGCACCACGCCCCGGATGCCATCCATGGCCACCAGGTCGCCCGGCGAAATCTGCTCGCTGGCCCGGCCGGCGCCCACCACCGCGGGCGTCTCCCGCGCGCGGGCGACGATGGCGGTGTGGCTCGTCTGGCCGCCCAGGTCCGTCACGAAGCCCGCCACCCGGCCGCTGCGCGCCATCAGCGCCGCGTCCGCCGGGGACAAGTCGTGCGCGACGACGATGGCCTGCGCGGGGACCTCCACTTCCTCGTCCACCACCTGCCCCATCAGGTTGCGGATGATGCGGTCGGCGACGTAGTCCACGTCCGAGCGGCGCTCGCGGAAGTACTCGTCCGGGATGTTGTCGAACAGGTGCTTGATTTTGCGCGCCACCCGCCGGACGGCCCACTCGGCGTTGATGCGGTCCTCGATGATGAGCCGGTTCACCTCGTCCACGAGCATGGGGTCGTGGAGCATCAACCGGTGCGCCTCCAGGATGAGGGCGTGGTCGCTGCCCTCGGTGCGCGTAATCTGGTCCTTCAGCTCGGCGAGCTGGCGGTCGGACAGGTCGATGGCCGTCTTCATCCGCATCCGCTCGGGCTCGACCTCCGCCTCCGCCAGCCGCAGCTTGGGCGTGCGGATGCGTTTGCGGTCCAGGATGAAGGCGTGCCCCACCGCCACGCCGGGAGAGGCGCCAATGCCCAACAACCTCAAAGTGGGGGTGGCCTGGCTGCTCACGGTTCCTTCCGCTCCTGTCCGTCTACCGCGTTATTCGAACGACCCTTCACTGCGCCTCGCCGAACCGGTCTCCAATGAGCTTCGCCAGCTCCTGGAGACAGGCCTCCGCGTCGTCGCCCTTGCAGGTGAGCTTCACCTGGGTGCCCTGGGCCGCCGCGAGCATCAGCACGCCCATGATGGATTTGGCATTGGCCTGCTGTCCCTGGGCTTCGATGGTGACCTCGCTCTTGAACCGGTTGGCCACCTTGACCATCTGCGCCGCGGCCCGGGCGTGCAGCCCCAGCGCGTTGATGATCTCGTATGTCCCTTCGACCACGCTTGCCATCGCGACTCCCACTCTCCTTAGAGGAATGCTCCCGCCACGCAGGCCAGGCCCGCCGCGACATAGAGCACCACGTAGTTCGGCACCCGACGGCTGACCAGCACGTAGGACGCCACCCCCAGGGCCAGGCACCCTGCCGCCAGCAGGGGCGCATACAGCCCCCCCGCGTTGGCCCCGAATGACACCGCCAGCCAGGCGGCCACACCGCCCGCGCTCGCCGCCGCCACCGCCCGCAGCCGGGCCCCCCGCGCGGGGAGGTTGGCGCGAGCCACTGCTTCCACCAGCCTGTCACCCAGCGTCAGGCCCAGCCAATACAGGCGAACCCGTAGCAGCAGGTGCACCAGGTTGTAGAGCACCAGGAACAGCGGCACCGCCCACACGCCCAGCAGCGGCACCAGCGCGGCGCTCACCGCCCCCGTCGCGGGCTTGAGGGACAGCCAGAAGAAGCCGTCCCCCAGCGCGGCCAGGGGCCCCATGAGCGCGGCCTTGAAGGCCACCACCTTGTCCGGCGTCTCCTCGCCCCGGGCGATGCGCTCTTCGTGGTTGATGACGCCGCCGACAATCGCCGCCGCGACGTAGGGGTGCGTGTTGAAGAAGACCAGATGCCGGCGCACCGCCTCCTCGCGCGCGGGCCCCCGCGGGTACAGCGCCATCAGCGCGGGGTAGACGGCGTAGGCCAGCCCCAGGTTCTGCATGCCCTTGGGGTTCCACGACGCCTGGAGGAAGAGCGAGCGCAGGAAGACGCGCAGCAGCACGCCGAAGGAGAGCGCGGCCTGGGGCGTGGTGCTCATCGGTCCTCCAGGAGGAGGACACACACGACGGACACCGTCACCACCGCCGCGCCCAGCCCCGCGTAGAGCGGCGCGCGCCGCGCGTGGCTGCCCTGCGCCGCGATGGCCGCCGCCACGGACGCCATGGCCGGCCAGGCCCACGCCAGCCCGCGCACCACCACGGGGGGCAGCGCCTGGAGCAGCGGCTCGATGAAGAAGCCCAGCAGCGCGCAGAGCGCGGTGAGCGCGCCGTACACGGCGAAGTGGGGCCACATGCCCCACAGGTTCTGCCGCATGGCGCGGGTGAGGTTCCCAGCCTCCGCGGAGGCCAGCGCCACCCGCGCCAGTCGCGCCGTGTAGCCCTCCAGCAGCCGGTCACCCCTGCGCCCCACGCGTCCCAGGCCGATGAAGAGCAGCACGGCGAGCGACCAGATGGCCGGCGTGGAGCTGGCGCCCGTGGCCGCGGACAGCGTGGCCGCCGCGGCGCTGGCGCCGGTGGCCGCCAGGGTGTCGTTCTCCGGCAGCGCGGCGCCCAGGTTGGCGGTGCCCAGGAAGAAGAGCTCCAGGAGCATGCCAATGGCCAGGCCCGACGCCACGTCATCAAGCAGGGCGCCCATGACCGTGGCGGCGACCAGGGGCCGGGACAGCATGGCCTGGAGGAACGCCTTGCGCTCCAGCGCCACCAGTCCGCCCCACAGCCCCGCGAGCGCCACGTGGGTCCAGACGACGCTCACGCGCTCACCCGGCCTTCGCCCACCGCTCGCGGAGGTCCGGCAGGTCCACGGGCTTCTCGGCGGGCACCGCGCGGGCCGTCACCCGGACGCCCTGGTCCGCCAGCTGCTGGAGCGTCGTCAGCTCGGCCTCCGCCAGGAAGACGGACGGGGAGACCTGCCTGCGGCCGGTGCCGAAGTGCACGTTGCCCAGGTTCAGCTCATCCATCGCCAGCCCATGCGCGTGCGCGAAGGGCACCGAGGCCACATCCCTCAGCAACACCAGGGTGCGCACCCCGTCCTTGGACAGGGCGGCGAAGTCCACCTGGGACAGGGGCAGGATCTGCACCTCGATGGCGCTCTGCACGGCCAGGGCCATGGCCGCTCGGATGAGAGGGCTGGAGGCCGCCTCGTCATCCGCCACGACCACTCGGGAGACCTTGAGGAACGGGAGCCAGGCCTCGACGACCTGACCATGGATGAGGCGGTTGTCGACGCGGACCAGGGTGATCACGGCAGTCTCGAATCGCCGACCCGCGCGGGTCCGTCAAGTTCGCGGCTGCTGTGCCTCGCGAAGCAGGGCGGATGCGCAGGTGATGTTGCGCTGGCCGTGGGAAGCCAGCTGGTTGGCCATCTCCGGTAGCGACAGCTCCTCCGAGCGGAGCGAGTTCGCCTTCAGCAGCATGGGCAGGTTGACGCCAGCAAGGACCTCCACATTCATTCGCTGACACATCATCAGCGACTCCTTACAGGGCGTACCTCCGAAGAGGTCGGCCAGGATGATGACACCCGCTCCCTCATCCACGCGGGCAATCGCCTGCTTCATCTTCGCCCGGATGTCCTCGACAGGAGTCCCAGGCTCAATGTTGCAGGTTGCCACCGCGGGAAGCTCTCCCACGATCTGCTCCGCGGTGGAGACCAGCTCCTCCGCCAGACGTCCGTGCGCTGCGACGACGAGGCCGACCATGTCCGCTCCTGACCAACCCCCCGAAGTTGCGTCCTACGCCTGAACGCTGCGGCGCGCAACTCCGGCGAAAGTTTCCGCCCTGACCTCTGACCTAAGCTGCCTCTTCCCGATTCGAAAGCTAAGACGACCACAGCAGGGGTGCCCGAAATTTCGGGTCCGGCCGCGCACAGGGCTGTCGCCTGCCGGACGGGGGAGCGACACCGCTTCCCCCACACTCTATGAGATGCGCTGGCGACTTCCAGGATGCGTTGAGACGGACACCCATCATTAGGTGCCGTATCAACCGCCAGGGAGGCAAGCAGGCATCCGGAGGTCGTCTTTGACGCCCGTCTTTCCACACGGCGGATTACTTGTGGGGACGCGGCGGGCCGGATGGGATGTGCCCAGCGTTGAACGCACCGGCCTGACTCCGGGGCGACGCGAGGACGTCATGGCCAAGACGAAGTTGCTGAAGCAAGGCGATGCGGTACCCGACATCACCCTCACCGGCGCGGGAGGGCAGTCGGTGCGGCTGCGGGATTTGGTGGGCCAGAAGGTGTTGGTCGTCTACTTCTATCCGAAGGACGACTCGCCCGGCTGCACGGCGCAGGCCTGCGGACTGAGAGACCAGTACGAGGACTTCGTCGCCGCGGGCGCGGAGGTGGTGGGCATCAGCGGCGATTCGGTGGGCTCGCACGAAGGCTTCGCGGCGAAGCACCGGCTGCCCTTCAAGCTGCTCAGCGACGCGCGCGGCGAGGCGCGCGAGGCCTTCGGTGTGTCCTCGTCGTTCCTGGGCCTGCTGCCTGGACGCGTCACCTTCGTGGTGGACCGGTCGGGCATCGTCCGCGACAGCTTCGAGTCGCAGATTCGCGTCGGCGAGCACGTGCGGCGCGCGCTGGAGCTGGTGCGCACGCTGGCGCAAGAAGGTGGCGCGGCGGCCTCCGCCGCGAAGTAGCGGACGGACGCGACACACCCACGGTGGCGCCAGGGCCCAGCGCCCCGGAGCCACGCCACGGCTTCGTCATGCAGAACACCGGGCTGCGCGCGTTTCGAGCGCGTTATCGTGGGCCCATGTTCATCTCTTCCGGTAGGCGGTGGGGCGTCGCGGTGCTGTCCCTGGGAATGCTGGGCGGTGCGTGCGCGGCGCGGCAGGACGTGGCGCCATCCGCTGAAGCGACGCAGGAGGCCCCGGCCATGGCAACGACGTTGACGTGCACGCTGAGCGGCCCGGCGCAGGTGCGCGCGGGCGAACCCGTGGAGCTGGTGTTCGAGCTCAGCAATCCCACGGCGCAGGCCCTGCGCGTGCTCGGCTGGCACACGCCGCTGGAGGGCGTCCTCAACCAAATCTTCGACGTGTCCCGTGACGGCGGCTCGCTCGACTACCGGGGGCCCATGGCGAAGCGCGCGCCGCCCACGGCCGACAGCTACCTCACCCTCTCCCCCGGCACGTCGGTGGAAGGCAAGGTGGACGTCGCCCGCTACTATGACTTGCAGACGCCGGGCACGTATCGCATCGCGTTCCGGGGCCCGCTGATGGACGTCGCCCGGGAAGGCGAACCGGTGCCCGCTCCGAATGGCGGGTTCCGGCCGGCGGAAGTGCCGTGCCCCGTGGTGGAGGTCACCGTCACGCCCTGACGGCAAGACTCGCGCCTCGCGCGGACCGCGCTCTTCCGCGCGAGGTGGCGCGCCGTCAGCCCGCCACCAGCCTGGCGCGCTGCCGCGCGGGGCGGATGCGGGCCGTGGCACCCGCGCCAAAGCGGAGGAAGTCCTCCTCCACGCCGTCGCTGAAGATGACGCCCTCCGACGCCATCCGCGACTCCAGCACCAGCTCGCGCTCCTCCGTCACGTCGCCCATCACCAGGCTGGCGCCCGAGTGACGGCTGGCGAAGGGCTCGCGCACCACGAAAATCAGCCGCGGGTCCTCCCAGCCCAGGCGCACGGGCGCGCACGGCACCCCACCCGCGTGGGCCGTCACGCCTCGCGCCAGGTTGAAGATGGAGGACAGCCACCCGGTGGCGCCCGCGCCCGTGGACACCACCACGCCGCTGGAGGACTGGGACTCCTCCTGGTCCCCGGTGCGCAGCCGGTAGCGCGCGGACACATGGGAGCGCGCCCCGATGAACAAATCGTTGAAGGCCAGCAGCCGCTGCCCGTCCTCCAGGCGCGCCTCCGCCAGGGTGACGCGCTTGAAGGCCGCCTTGCCCTCCAACACCCGCCGCACCGCCCCGCGCGCGCCCGCAACCGCATGGGGCAAGAGCACGCCGTCGAAGCGCTCCGGGTCCGGATTCACGCCCACCAGCGGCTGCTCCCCCACGTACTTCGCCACGTTCGCCACCAGCCCGTCCTGCCCCGCGACGACCACCACCTCCTTGCCGGTGAAGAGGAAGGTGGGCACCAGGCTCCGGTCCACCTGCTGCACCGGCAGCCCGAAGGACAGCGACTCCCGCAGCGTGTCCACGTTGCGCCGGTAGGCTTCGTCCTCGCGGGTGAACTCGTCGAAGTCCTGGCCCGCGTGCTCCACGTAGAACTTCGCCTGCTTCTTGGTGTTGAAGCGCTCCACCAGGCCCGCCATGCGCGTGCGGCGGGTGACGAGCACGATTTTCTCGTACATGGTCCCCTCCCCGGCCTCAGCGCTCGCGGCCCGTCGCGCCCATCAGCGAGCGCAAGAGGTCCGGCGACACGTTCAGCTCGCCGATGCGCTGCGCGTTCTCCGCCATCTCCCGGAAGGCCAGGGCGATGTTGAGCGCCGGGTCCCCACCGCCCGCGGACGTGGCCATCAACGTCTTCCAGTCCACCCCGCGCACGGGGGCCAGCGTCTTCTCCAGCGCGTACGCGCGGGCATCCGCGGCCTGCCGCTCGTTGTCGCTCCAGCGCGTCATCAGCGCGGCGCGCTGCTCCTCCACCGCGATGTCCGCGGCCATCTTCGCCTCGCGAATCTGCCGCTGCCGCGCCTCCACCGCCAGCTCCGTGGCCAGCTCGCTCTCCTTGATGCGCCGCTCCTGCTCCACCGCGGCGTTGCGGCGCGCGTAGATGGCTTCATCCGCGTCGCGTTGCAGCGCCTCGCGCGACTCGGCCTCCAGCGCCCGCGCCATCTCCGGCGCCGGCTTCACCGACAGCAGCGAGAAGGCCATGACCTCCACGCCCAGCGCCTTCACCGGCTCCGCCACGGCCAGGGCCGCCAGCACCTGCTGCTCAATGGCGTCCGAGCGCACCAGCACCTCGCGCAGCGTCAGCCCCTGCACCACCGAGCGCGCCCGCACCTGCGCCACCTGCACCAGCCGCTCCTGCAGCTTCTCCGGGTCATCCGAGCGGTAGCGCCCGGCGGGGCCCAATGAGTAGTCCAGCAACGAGGCGAGCCGGCGCGGGTCCGTCACCCGCCACGTGAGCTGCCCTTGCAGCGTCACCGCCTGGAAGTCCCGCGTCACCTCGTTGAACACGAAGGGCACGTCCGCGCTGGACAGCGGCACCGACACCAGCGTCGCCGACGGCTTCCAGTAGAAGAACGAGAGCCCCGCCCCCTCCTGGACCACCTTTCCCCCCTCGAACCGCATCACGTACGTCGTCGGTGCCGCCTTCATGTAGCCGATGACCATGGGCCCTCCGCCCCTCTTCGTGTCTTCACGACACATAGTTAGTGTCCAACAGACACGATATCAAGTCAATGTGCGGAAGCGCGAGGTGCGGGCCCGCGGATGTCCGGTGTCGAATCACGGTTCATCCGCGTTGCGACACAAAGCACACAGGGCTCATGGACGAATGCGCCGGTCGTGCGCAGGGTGGCAGGAGCCCCGGCGTTGGCTTCAGTGATGCCGGGCCACGAGGAAGGGCACATGGTGGCGACACACGAATGGCATCCGGTTGCAGCGAGATTTTCGCGCGCCGCCCATTCCGCCGCCGCACGCAGTTCCTACCTTTCGAGGGCACTTCGGGAGAGCGCATGCGGATCGCGGTGATTTCGGACCTTCATCTCGGGCGGCGTGATGCCGCCGACCACTTCGGGCACGACGACTCCGGCTTCCTGCGGTTCCTCCGTTTCTTGGAAGGCAACTTCGAGCGAATCGTGCTGCTCGGGGACATCTTCGAGACGCTCACCCCGCGCACGCCCGGGCGGAAGGTGGCGGAGCTGCTGGCGGCCCGCGCGGCGCACCCGGAAATCGTCCGGCGCTTCGAGCTGCCGCGCTACCACTACATCCACGGCAACCACGACCTGGTGGCGGGCACCGTGCTGGGGGCGCCCGACCAGTTGATTCTGGAGGCGGACGGCGTGCGGATGCTGTTCACCCACGGACACCACCACGACTGGATGATTCGCAAGGCGCGCCTGCTGTCGGAGGCGGCGGTGTGGGCCGGGGCGTGGCTGCGGCGGATGCGGATGCGGGCGATGTTCCGCTGGTTCCAGGCGCTGGACCTGAAAATCACCAACGCGCTGCCGGACCCGGAGCGGTGCACCTTCCAGCGCTGGGCCATGGCGCGGGCCAACGCGCATCACGCGGACGTCGTCGTCACCGGCCACACCCACCTGGGCCTGCGGGTGGAGCACGGCAGCAAGCTGTTCCTCAACAGCGGCACGTGCTCGGAGGGGCAGTTCTCCTTCCTCAGCCTGGACACCCGGGCCGCGAGCTACTCGCTGCACACCACCTGGTAGCCGCAGGCGCGCGGGCGGGCAGGGAGGCGGCGGGGAGCCCGGTCCGCCGCTTCTTCCTCCCCCATACCGCGTCAGGGGGAAGTAACATTGGCGGATGTTCAGGCGGCTCACCGAGGCGCTCCGCGTCCTGACGCGACGCTCCCCGACAAGAGGCCCCGGCCCCACGCCGGGTGCCCCCCGGCAGAGGCTCCTCTCTGACGTGCCCGCTGACGCGCGGCCCCGGACGAAGAAGCCGGCCGCGCGCCGGTCCCCCCCTCGCACCACCCGGCTGGCGCGCTACTTCGACCTCCACGATGACTTCCGCATCCCCGGCCGGCCCGAGCTGAGCGACCCGGTGGCGGTGGAGCTCCACCGGAAGCTGGACTCCGTCTGGCTCTTCACCTCCGGCGCCCGCGTGCGGAGCGTGGGCAAGCTGCGCCTGACGGTGACGCCGCCCGGACCGCCGCTGGACTTCTCGCTCGCGGGCGCGGGGCTCACCCCCGTCGTCTCCGCGCGGGTGGCCTCCGTCTTCCGGGAGCTGGCGCCCGATGACGTTCAGCTGCTCCCGGTGGAGGTGGAGGACCGCGACGAGCTCCACTTCATCCTCGTCGCCACCCGGCTGGTGCGCTGCATCGACGACCGGGCCTGCGCGGCGGTCATCCACTACACCGCCGAGGACGGCCCCCCCGAGCGCGTGGGGCACTACCGCAACGTCAGCGGACTCCGGGTTGATCCCACGAAGACGAACGGCGCCCGGGTGTTCCGCACCTGGGGCTGGCCGGTGAGCCTCATCGTGTCCGAGGGCATCAAGGAGGCCCTGGAGCATGCCGGCATCACCGGCGCCCGCTTCGCCGAGGTGACGGAGCCGCCGCGCAAGCCCCGCCGGAAGAAGACCGCCGCCAAGAAGTCCCGGCCCAAGCGCCGCTGAGCCCGCGCCGCCTCCAGCCCCCGGGGTTCCAACAGATTTGCCACCTGGCTGGAAACTTGTGGGGTAGAGGCACCAACAATATCTTCCTCGTTTTCCAGCAAATACCTGGGGACGACGTTGGACAACGAGGACAGCTCATTCGGCAAGTACCGGCTTGTCCAGCAGCTGGCGACCGGCGGGATGGCCCAGCTCTATCTGGCCTCCATCGACGGCCCCGACGGGTTCGCCAAGTCCTGCGTCATCAAGCGCGTCCTGCCGGAGTACGCCAGCCTGGAGTCGTTCAGCCGCATGTTCGCGGACGAGGCGAAGGTCGCCGCGCTGCTGACGCACCCGAACATCGTGCAGGTCTTCGACTTCGGGCGGGTGGACGGCCAGTACTACCTGGCCATGGAGTGGATTCAGGGCCACTCATTGGACCGGCTGCTGCGGCAGGCGCTCCGGAGCGGCCGGGTGGTGGGGATTCGCGTGGCGGTGGACGTGGGGCTCGCGGTGGCGGACGCGCTCGCGTACGCACACGCGAAGACGCTGCCGGATGGAACACCGCTCAAGCTGGTGCACCGCGACGTCACGCCGGGCAACGTGCTGGTGTCGCGCGACGGCATCATCAAGCTGGCGGACTTCGGCATCGTGAAGAGCGCCGTCAACGCGGAGCGCACCGTCGCCGGGGTGGTGAAGGGCAAGTACCCGTACATGTCCCCGGAGCAGATCACCAGCCAGGAGCTGGACCACCGCTCCGACTTGTATTCGCTGGGCATCGTCCTCTACGAGGCCGCCACCGGGCGCCGCCTGTTCAAGCGCGACACGCTGGAGGCCACCATCATGGCCGCGTCCCAGGCGAACGTGCCGCCGCCGTCGGAGGGGACGCCCGACTTCCCCGCGGAGCTGGAGCGCATCATCCTCCGGCTGCTGCGCAAGGAGCCCGCCGCGCGCTACCAGAGTGCCCGGGAGCTGCGGGACGACCTGGAGCGCTTCCGCGCCGCCCAGCAGTGGGCGTCGGGAACGCATGAGATGGCGGCGCTCGTCGCCGAGCTGTTTCCATCCAGCGTCACGGGCCCGCCGCCCACCGCGCTGCCCGCCTCCAGCACCTCCCATGGCAGCAGCTCCTCCACGGGCCGGACGCCCGCCCCCAGCGCCGAGCGCGAGCGCGAGCCGAGCGGCACCTCCTCCACCACGCGGGCGCATGGCGCGGTGGAAGTGCCACTCGAAGGGAGCGCTCAGGGCTTTCCGTGGGCAATCGCCCTGGCCGCGGGCTGCGCGGCCGTGGGCACAGCGCTGTTCTGGTACCTGGCCCCCTGAGCGGCTGCCGCCCGGCGCGGCAACGAGATTCCGATGAAACAGAAGACGTGGATTGCCGTCATCATCCTGGGCACGCTCGCCGCCAACGTGGTGGCCTATCGCGTGGTGCGCGGTCGGCGCGACAGCCCTCCCGAGCTCACGCCGGACGCCGTCACCCGGGTCCCCACGCCTCCGCCGCCCGCCGCGCCGGAGGAGCCGCCGCGGGAGGACCCGAATGAAGGGCTGGCCAGAGCCCGCCGCGCCGCGGGCCTGGCCGCGCTGGAGGACCGGGACTACGACGCGGCCGTCGCCGACTTCACGGAGGCGCTGCGGCTGCGCAAGGACGACCAGGGTGACCTCGTGGAGCTGCTGCGCATCGCGGCCGAGCTGCGGACGCGGGAACAGGCGCGCCAGCAAGGCGAGCAGGCCCGGGCCCAGCGCGAGCCCACGCCGGCGCCCGCCCGCTCCGTCCAGCGCACGCGGCCAGCGCGCGGCACGGCCCGGGCTCAGCCTCGCCAGGAGTCCACTTCCACGGAAGAGGCGCGCGGCGGACTGCTGCTGGTGACGTCCACGCCGCCCGGATTGATGGTGCGGGTGGACGGCAAGCCCATGGACCTCACGCCGGCGCGGCTGCCGCTGCGCGCGGGGACGTACCGCGTGGCGCTCGCGCAGGGTGAGCGCACGCTGGCCGAGGAGACGGTGGTGCTGGGCGAGGACGACGTGCGCTCCCTCAACCGCGACCTCACCGCGGCGCTCGCCCCCGCGCCGAGGCCCTCGGCGACCGCGCCGGCCACCGTGGAGTCGCCGCCTCCCGCGGCGCCCGCGCCCACCAGCCC
>NZ_JAAIYB010000223.1 GCF_010894475.1 Myxococcus vastator | reverse complement strand
GAGCCCACCCTCCCCGCGCCGGAGCAGCCGGGTGAGGACGCGCCGTCCGAGGAGCTCCCCGACGCGCCCATCGTCCAGACGCCCGACACGCGGCCGCAGACCCGCTGGGGCATCACCACCCCCGAGGACCTCCTCTCCGGGGAGCGTCCGCCGGGCGCCGCTGGGGCGCAGGGTTGCAATGCCTCCGGCGGCGGAACGGCGGGTGTGCCCATCACCGCCGCCGCGGGCCTGCTCTCCTTCGCCGCGCTGTTCGCCCGCCGCCGCAATCCCGCCCAGGCTCGCGCCCACGCGAAGCGCTGAGCGGTCTCGTCATCGCGGGGCGTGTCGGTGATACGGCAGGCCCCGCGCGACGAGGTCGTGAGTCAGGGCTCCTTCAGCAGGGGGAGCCCCGAGGTGACCTTGGCCAGCAAGGTCCGCAGCGTGGCGCGCTCCTCTTCAGTCAAGGGCGCCATCAGCGCGGCAATCCGCCGGTAGTGGTCCGGCAACACGCCTTCGATGAGCTGCCGGGCCTTGGGCGTGAGGCGCACCGTGTACATGCGGCGATCCCCCGGATGGTCCTCGCGGGAGATGAGGGCGTCCTTCTCCAGCGTGTCCAGCAACCCCGTCATCGTGGCCCGGCTGACGCCGGAGCTCTCCGCCAGGTCCGCGGGCGTGAGCCCACTCACGCGCTCCACGTCGTCGTCCTCGGTGGTGAGCAGTCGGACCAGCACCATGAAGCGCCCCATCGACAGGCCGTGACGGCCCAGGTGCGCGTCATAGGCCCCCGACAAGTCGTGCGAAGCCCGCAGCAGGGTGATGCACGTCTCGATGGCGCTGGCGTCGAGCTCAGGGAAGCGCAGCGCCAAGCGCCGGAGCCGCTCGTAGCGCGGCATCGCCGCGGGCGTCGGGGAAGTGGGAGGTCGAGTAGGCACGGCACCGGCCTCGTAAGGCTCCTAATGATTTTAGGCAATCAGAAAGGGAGCGCCCTTGCACCGGGGGCTGGCGCCTGCTGGCCCGGGCGTTATGAACGGGCCGTGCTGGATGTGAAGGACGCGGCCGTGCAGGCGGCCCTGCGCCGCGCGTGCGAGGAGGTCGGCTTGCCGGACTCGCTGCGGGGCTGCGTGTATCCCCTGCTGCGCGACCCGGAGGGTGAATGGCCGGGCTGCTGCGGTGGCGGCTGCCACCCGTGTGCCTCCTCCCTGGTGGACGTGGCGATGCGCACGCTGGAACTGCTCGGCACACCCCGGCGAGCGCCCGTGGTCGGGTGAGGTGAAGAGAGGCCGGGCAGCGGCATAGGCTGCGGACATGAATCCGATTGTCCATGCGGAGCTGGCCTGGCTCGCGGCGCAGGGCCTGCGTGAGCGCAGGGACCGCATCCTCGTCACTTGCGCGGGACTGGCGCCGGACCTGGATGGGCTCACGCTCCTCGCGGGCGAGGCGGCCTACATCCGCTATCACCACGTCATCTTCCATGGCTACGTGGGTGCCCTCGTCACGGCGGTGGCCTGCGCGGCGCTGGCGCGTGAGCGGCTGCGGGTGGCGGCATTGTCCCTGTTCGCCTTCCACCTGCACCTGCTCTGCGACCTCGCGGGCAGCGGCCCAGGCTGGCCCATCTACTATTACTGGCCCACGAGCATGCGGGAGTGGTTCTGGCAGGGGCAGTGGAACCTCGCCTCCTGGCAGAACGCGGTCATCGGGCTGGCCACCACGCTGCTGTGTCTGGCGTGCGCGCTGCGCTTCCGCCGCACCTTCGTGGAGGTGTTCTCCGCCCGGTGGGACGCGGAGGTCACGCGCGCGCTCCGGCGCCGGTTCCTCCGTGAGGATTTCGTGCGGGAACACAAGACGTCGGGGTTGTAGAAAGGTGTCCCGGGGCATCCTGCCCCTCACCGGGGCAATCTGCCCCGCCCAGGGTGGGACACGGCACACGCCCCCCGAGTGACACAGCGCAGGACATCCGTTGGCACAGCGGATGCTTCGCGTCAGCCCAAGGAAGCAAGGCCCGCCCGTCCCGACAGCCGGCGAGGGCCCGTGCGGCAAACGCCGCCTTCCTTGTTGCGGCACTCGCGGTACGTTGTGAGAACCCACCTCCGGTCCGTGCGCTCCCTCCCCTCAAGGCGCACGGACCGGAGCAGCCTCTTTCGAACCGCCCGTGAGACTCGCCCGCAAGTTCACCCTCGCCCTCGTCCTGCTCGCCATCGCCGTCATGGCGGGCTTGCAGTACGTCCAGGTCCGCCGCGAGCTCGAGCGCTCGGCGATGGACATGCAGCATGACCACCGGTTGCTCGGCCACACGCTCGCTGGCTCCATCGGCAAGGCGTGGCAGCTCGCCGGGGAGCGCGAGGCGCTCACGCTGCTCCAGCAGGCCAACCGCTTCCAGGAGCAGGTCCACCTGCGCTGGGTGTGGCTGGATGGCGGCCCCGGCACTCCGGCCCTCACCGGCTTCCCGCCGCGCCTGCTGACGTCCCTGCTCCAGGGCAAGGACGGCTCCATGGTGGACCCCGCCGTGGACCCGGGCCTGCTGCATTCGTACACGCCGGTGCTCATCGGCAACCGGCTGGGCGCCATCGAAATCACCGAGTCGCTGGGCGAACAGCAGAAATACGTCAACACCGTGGTCATGGGCACCTTCGCCGCCACCGCCGCCATGGCCCTGGGCTTCATCGTGGCCGCCATGGCCATGGGCCGCCGGCTGGTGGGCGAGCCGGTGGACCAGCTCGTGTCCCTGGCCCACCGCATTGGCCAGGGCGACCTCACCGCCCGCGTGCCGCTCCCGCAGCGCCGCGGCGACGAGCTCACCACGCTGGCCGGCGCCATGAACCGCATGGGCGAACAACTGGAGGAGACGCGCTCACGCCTCGCCACGGAGACGGCCGCGCGCCTGTCCGCCGTGGACCACCTGCGCCACGCGGACCGGCTCACCACCGTGGGCAAGCTGGCCTCCGGCGTGGCGCATGAGCTGGGCACCCCGCTCAACGTCGTCATGGGCCGGGCGAAGATGATCTCCTCCGGCGAGGCGGAGGGCGAGGAGGTGGGCGAGTGCGCGCAAATCATCTCGCAGCAGGCCCAGCACATGACGGCCATCATCCGCCAGCTCCTCGACTTCGCGCGGCGGAGGAAGCCGCACCGCGCGCCGGAGGACGTGCAGGGCCTGGTCGAGCGCACCCTGTCGCTGCTGCGCTCCATGGCGGCGCGAAGCAGCGTCACGCTGGAGACGGACATCCCCGCGGGGCTCACGGTGGAGGTGGACGCGGGCCAGGTGCAGCAGGTGCTCACGAACCTGGTGATGAACGGCGTGCAGGCCATGAAGCAGCCGGGCACGGTGCGCGTCAGCGCGGCCCACACCCGGAGCACCCCGCCCCCGGACGTGGGCGGGCCCGAGGCGGACTTCGTGCGCCTGGACGTGGAGGACCAGGGCCAGGGCATCCCCGAGGACGTGCTGTCCCACGTCTTCGAGCCCTTCTTCACCACCAAGGACGTGGGCGAGGGCACCGGGCTGGGCCTGTCTGTCTCCTATGGGCTCATGCTGGAGCATGGCGGCTGGATTGCCGTGCGCAGCGAGCCCGGACGCGGTAGCTGCTTCTCCATCTACCTGCCAAGGGGTGAGGACACATGCCAGGCCGCGTCCTAGTCGTCGAGGACGAGCGCGAGATGCGCGCGATGTTGGAGAAGGGGCTCACGCGCCGGGGCTTCACGCCCGTGGCGCTCCCGTCCGCGGATGAGGCCCTGGTGCGGCTGGCCGCCGAGGACTTCGACGTGGTGCTCACGGACCTGCGCATGCCCGGCATGGACGGCCTGGCGCTGTGCGAGCGCATCGCCCTCAACCGCCCGGACATCCCCGTGGTGGTGGTGACGGCCTTCGGCAGCCTGGAGACGGCGGTGGCCGCCATCCGCGCCGGCGCTTACGACTTCGTCACCAAGCCCATCGACGTGGACGCGCTGGTGCTGGTGCTGGAGCGCGCCGTGCAGCACCGCGCCCTGCGGGAAGAGGTGCGCAGGCTGCGCCAGGAGCTGGGCCGGCGCGAGGACAGCGGCACCGTGGTGGGTGAGAGCCCCCCCATGAAGCAGGCCTACGCGCTCATCGACCGCGTGGCGGACCTGGACTCCACGGTGCTGATTACCGGCGAGAGCGGCACCGGCAAGGAGGTGGCGGCCCGGGCCGTCCACACGCGCGGGCGCCGCAAAGAGGGGCCCTTCGTCGCCATCAACTGCGCGGCCATGCCAGAGGCCCTGCTGGAGAGCGAGCTGTTCGGCCACGCCAAGGGCGCCTTCACCGACGCCAAGGCCGCGCGCACCGGCCTGTTCGTCCAGGCCAACGGCGGCACCCTCTTCCTGGACGAGGTGGGCGAGCTGCCCCTCACCCTCCAGCCCAAGCTGCTGCGCGCCCTGCAGGAGCGCACGGTGCGCCCGGTGGGCGGCGACACCGAGGTCCCCTTCGACGCGCGCATCGTCGCCGCCACCAACCGCGACCTGGAGCTGGCCGTGGAGGAGGACCGCTTCCGCGAGGACCTCTACTACCGGCTCAACGTCATCGGCGTGGAGTTGCCGCCGCTGCGCGCGCGCGGCAACGACGTGCTGGCCCTGTCCCAGCGCTTCATCGAGCAGTTCGCCTCGCGCACCGGCAAGCGCGTGCTGGGCCCGTCCCCCGCGGCGGCCCAGCGGCTGCTGGCCTACGGCTGGCCGGGCAACGTGCGCGAGCTGCAGAACTGCCTGGAGCGCGCCGTGGCGCTCACCTCCTTCGAGGAAATCACCGTGGACGACCTGCCCGAGCGCGTCCGCAACTACAGCCAGCCGCGCGTGGTGCCGGAGACGCAGGACGCCTCGGAGTTGGTGACGCTGGAGGAGCTGGAGCGGCGCTACATCCACCGCGTGCTGGAGGCGGTGGGCGGCAGCCGCACGCTGGCGGCGCGCATCCTCGGGGTGGACCGCAAGACGCTGTACCGCAAGCTGGAGCGCGACGACGGCACCCGCAAGGGCTGACGTCTCAGTCCACCTCGTCCAGGCGCACCTCGAAGATGCGGGGCCACAGCTTGCCCGTCATGAAGATGCGGCCCGAGCCCGGCTCCACGGCGATGCCATTGAGCACCGCCTCGGGGCTGGTCACCTGCCCCGCCACCGCGCGCGTCAGCGCCGACGCGTCGATGACGCCCACCACCGTCCCCGTGGCGGGGTCGATTTCCAGCACGTCCGAGCTGTGCCAGATGTTGGCGTAGATGACGCCGTTGGCGCACTCCAGCTCGTTGATGAGCTCCACGGGCCGGCCGCGCAGCTTCACCTGCACCGCGCCCACCAGGGCGAAGCCGTCGGGCTCGTGGAAGGTGAGCATGGTGCCGCCATCACTGCGCACCAGCTTCCCGTCCCAGTAGCAGAGGCCCCAGCCGTCCCCCGCGTAGCGCGTGGTCCGCTCGCGCTGTGGAGGCAGGCCGCTCCAGGTGAAGAGCAGTCCTTCGGTCCAGGTAATCTGGTACAGGCGCTCGCCGTCGCTGGCCAGGCCCTCCGCGAAGATGTTCCCCAGCCGCTCCATCCACACCGGCTGCGCGCTCTCCAGCGACAACTGCCGCAGCGTCCCCTGGTGCCCCGTGCTCTCGAAGAGGTGCCCCTGGTGGAACACCAGCCCCTGGGTGAAGGCATTCGTCGCGTGTGGATACTCACGGATGATGTGCGCCACGCGCCGCACGGGCTCCTGCACGCCGCCTCCCGCATCCGGCACCGGCCGGTTCGTGGGGCTGCAATGGCACGCCGCGCCCAGCGCGAGCAATGACAGCAGCCAGGTTGGAATCCGCATGAGACGCCTCGAGTGAAGCGGTTCGTGCGACGCCGACCGCCCCGCGCGAGCCTGGACCCAGGTCCGTCAGGGTGCAAGCACCCGGACCACCGCGTCCATCGGATTCAACGGCGGGCCCGCGACACCGGGTGAACAGTCCGGGCACGCGCGCCGTGAAGGCTCAGCGCGGAGGCGGCACCAGCGCCTCCACCGCCTCGCACAAGTCCTCCATGGCGAAGGGCTTGTTGAGCACGCGCGCCGCGCCGAGCAGCTCCGCTTCCTGGTGGAGCTGCGCATCCCCGAAGGCGGTGATGAGGATGACGGGCGTCGTCCAGCCCTCGCGGCGCAGGCGGGCCAGCACCTCGATGCCCGAGAAGCCGGGCATGCGCACGTCGGTGACGATGAGGTCGGGGACCTGCGTCTGCTGCGCGAGCAGTCCGTCCACCAGGGCCTTGACGAGCCCCGGCCCATCCGGAGCTTCCACGACGTCATACCCGCGCCGGGACAACGCCCGCCGCAGCAGGCAGCGCATCTCCGGCTGGTCCTCCCCCAGGAGGATGCGCGGAGCGCTGCGACGCGCCACCCACTCACGCGTCGACCGCGGCCACTCCCGAACCTCATCGCTGACCGCCGTGAACTCATCTGGCCCCATCAATCGTTGCTCCTTGGGTGTGGTGGGCACGCCCGGCACCTGGGCCCCTTCCTCGCTTGGGGACGGGGCGGCGCCGGGCGCCCCACGCATGAGCATCCCCCGTGCCACGCCGGGCCCCTGGGGCGGGGCACGTTGCCTCGGGGAGAAATGCCCCAAGCCGGGGCAGTTTGCCCCAGAACGACGGGGCACCCGGGGCGCGCACGGCCCGTGGCCCCGAGGCATCCCGAGGGCGAGGCGCGTTGGCCCGCCAACTGCAATGCCTCTCAGCATCGGTTCGGGCGCGGGGCTCACACAAGAAACCCCATGGCGATGACCGCTGCTGACGTCGGGGGACAGTCGGCGGCAGGGCATCATCTTCCACCCCTCCAAGGTGGGACCCTTCTCGCGCAGGCCCCTCGCCTGAACCGGCATTTTCCCTCTCGATTGGAGAACGAACGATGGCCTGCTCGCTCCCGTCCCGCCGTTTCCTCAGTGCTCTGGTCCTTCTTCCCGCCGCCACGCTCGGCGCCTGCGGTCAAGCCGTTGGCTCCGCGTCCGCGGCGCCGCCCGCTCCCACCGCCCAGGTCGCCGCCGCTGCCCCAGCGCAGGCGGCGCCGCCCATCCAGAAGGCGCTCTTCAATCCGGCCGTGGCCGGGAGCCAGGGCGGCGTCACCTCGCTGGCGCCGCTGGTGGAGGCGGTGAAGGGCGCGGTGGTCAACGTGGAGGTGCGCGCGCGGCCCCGCAGGTCCGCCGCCATGCAGCGCCTGCCGCCCGGGATGGCGGAGCGCTTCGGCCTGCCGCCCGGCTTCGGCGGCGAGGGCAACGGCCCGGCGCGACAGGGCGCGGGCTCTGGCTTCATCATCGACGCCTCCGGCATCGTCCTCACCAACAACCATGTGGTGGAGGACGCCGACCAGGTGCGCGTGAAGCTGGATGACGGGCGTGCCTTCGACGCGGAGGTGATGGGGCGCGACCCTCTCACCGACGTGGCCCTGCTGAAGCTGAAGGAGGCGCCGGGCAATCTGCCGGCGGTGCCGCTGGGGGACTCGGACGCACTGCGCGTGGGCGACGCCGTCATGGCCATTGGCAACCCCTTCGGCCTGGCGTCCAGCGTGAGCGCGGGCATCCTGTCCGCGCGGGCCCGCGACATCCAGGCGGGCCCCTATGACGACTTCCTCCAGACGGACGCCGCCATCAACCCCGGCAACTCCGGCGGGCCGCTCTTCAACATGAAGGGTGAGGTGGTGGGCATGAACACCGCCATCGTCGGCGGCGCCACGGGCATTGGCTTCGCGGTGCCCAGCAAGCTCATCCAGGCGCTGCTGCCGCAGCTCAAGGAGACGGGCGTGGTGCGCCGCGGCTGGCTGGGCCTGGCCGTGCAGGACCTCACGCCGGACCTGGCGCGGGCGCTGGGCCTGGAGGCGATGAAGGGCGCGGTGGTGGCGGGCGTCAACCGCGGCAGCCCGGGCGAGCGCGCCGGCCTGCGCGAGGAGGACGTCATCACCTCCGTCAACGGCAAGCCGGTGGAGTCCGCGGGCGGGCTGACGCGCGCCGTGGCCCTGCTCCAGCCCGACAGCCGCGTGAAGGTGGACCTGCTGCGCGGCGGCAAGACGCAGTCGCTGGACGTCACCCTGGGCACGCGGCCCGCGCTGAATGGCGAGCAAGAGGTGCTCCCGCGCAACGCGTCCGCCTCCGCGCCGAGGCGACTGGGCGTGCAGCTGACGGAGACGCGGGACGGCGGCGCGCAGGTGGTGGCCGTGGAGCCGGGCAGCCCCGCCGAGCGCGGGGGGCTGGTGCCGGGCATGGTGCTGGTCCAGGTCGGCGACCAGAAAATCGCCAGCGTGTCGGACGCCGCCCAGGCGCTGACGTCCGCGAAGCCCGGCGACGCGCTGCTCCTGCGCGTGCGCATGCCGGGCTCGGACTCCACGCTGCTGCGCGCGGTGGAAGTCCCGGAGCGCTGAACGCGGTGGTGGGAAACCCTGGACCCCCGGGATGGTACGTAGACGACCCCGGGGGTTCTGAAACCGGCGGACACCTGACGTAGAGTCCCCTGGTGCCGCGATGCCAGACATGCGGACGGCGCTGGGAAGGCTCCCATGCGCCGTGCCCGCCAGGACCGCCTCCCCAGGGAGAGACACCCTCGCCGTCCCCCGTGCCCGCCGTTCCGGGCTACCAGGTGGACGGCGTCTTCGCGCAAGGAGGCTTCGGCGTGTTGCTGGGCGCCCTGCGCGAAGCGGACGGTCAACGCGTGGCCATCAAGGTGGCCCGCGGGAGCAACTGGCTGGGCCGGGCCCAGCTCGCCCGTGAGTCGGAGGCCCTGCGCATGCTCGGGCCGCCCACGGTGCCCGCGCTCTACGAAACCGGCGCGCTGACGGGCGGCGCGCGCTTCCTGGCCATGGAGTACGTGCCGCTGCCCACCCTGGCGGACCGGCTGGCCCGCGCCGATGGACCGCTGCCCGCCGAAGAGCTGGCCGCCCGCGCGCTGGCCGTGGTGGACACAGTGGCCCAGGTCCACGCCCACGGGCTGGCCCACTGCGACCTCAAGCCGGAGCACCTCTTCGTCGACGAGGCGACGGGCCGCGTGCGCGTCTTCGACTTCGGCCTGGTGCGGGGCGCCACCACGGAGAGCGCCCCGCTGCCCAGCGAGGCCTCCACGCCCAGCGACGCGTCTGGCTTCGCCGGCACCGCGGAGTACATGGCCCCCGAGCAGTGCACGGGCACCGCGGACATCTCCGCGCGCACGGACGTGTACGCGCTGGGCGTCCTCCTCTACGAGATGCTCACCGGACGGCCGCCCTTCTTCGGCCCCACCCCGGACGTGCTCCAGGCCCACCTGTCGCTGCGCCCACCGCCCCCGTCCGACTTCGCGCCCGTGCCGCCCGCGGTGGAAGAGGTGGTGCTGCGCTGTCTGGCGAAGGAGCCCGCTCGCCGTCCGGAGAACGCCGCCGCGCTGGGCAGCGCGCTGCGCGAGGCCTTCGAGCACGCCCACCGCGCCACCGCGCCCGCGACGCCTCGGCCCGCGGCGCCGGGCGAGCCGCGCCCCGCCCAGGTGCGCCGCTCCGTCGCCATCCTGTTCCTCACCTCGCGCGCCAACCCCGTGGCGCTCCAGAAGGCCCTGGCCTCCTATGGCGGCCACCTGGCCTTCTCCGACGCCCAGCGCATCGCCGCCGTCTTCGACCCGGACGCGGGAGAGAACCCGGTGCGCCGCGCCATGCGCGCCGCGGAGGGACTGGCGGAGCGGGGCCTGTCGCCCAACGGCCTCGTGGATGTGTCCGCCGTCACCGTGCAGCGCCGCCCCACCGGAGCGCCGCGCTACCTGGGCGCCATCCTGTCCCGCGAGGACCGCTATCCCAGCGGGCCCGAGGCCCAGGGCCTCCTGCTGTCTCCCGCCGCCGCCGAGGCCGTGCCCGAGGTGCCCTGCATGGAGGTGCCGGAGCTGCGGGGCCTTTTGCGCCCCGCGCCCCCGGGCGCCGCGCCCCGTCCGGACATCACCGTCCTCCAACTGGGCAGCGAGGTGCTGGTGGGCCGCGAGGCGGAGCTGGCCGAGCTGCTGGAGAGCGCGCGCTCCGCGGTGGGCGGCGCCACGCCCACCATCGTCACCGTCCTGAGCGAGCGGGGCCTGGGCAAGAGCCACCTGGCCGCCACGCTCGCCCGCCGCCTCCACCTGCTGCTGCCCCACGCGCGGGTGTACAGCTCGCGCTCCCGGGAGCCGGTGCAGGGCGACCCCGACGGCACCCTGCGCACGCTGCTGCGGTGCGCCCTCAACGCCTTCGAGCGCGACGACACGGACACCGAGCAGCAGACGCGCGCCGCCATCCTCCAGCGCCTGGGCCCCACGCTGGGCACCGAGCTGTGGCCCGGCGTGGCCGCCACGCTGGGGTGGTACACGCCCGGTGGCCCGGAGCTCCAGAGCTGGGCCGCCGCGCCCGGCGCGCTGCGCTCGCTGGCCATGCGCGCCGCGGGTGAGCTGCTGGCCGCCAATGCCCGCGAGCGCCCGCTGTGCCTCGTCCTGGACGACGCGCACTTCGCGGAGGAGACGGCGCTGGACGCGCTGGAGTACGCCTGCCTCGCCGAGGCCAGCGTCCCGCTGTGGGTCTGCGTGCTGGCGCGTCCCGGCTTCGAGAAGAGCCGCCCCACGTGGGGCACGCGCGCCGCGAAGCAGGCCACGCTGGCCCTGCCCGTGTTGCCGGCCGACCCGGCGCAGACGCTGTGCCGCCTGCTGCTCAAGCCGGTGGAGAACGTGCCCGCGCAAGCGGTGGAGCGCATCGTCGAGCGCGCCCAGCACGTCCCGCTCTACCTGGTGGAGCTGGTGCGCGGCCTCAAGCGCCAGGGCCTCGTGCGCCAGCGCGCGCCGGGCGGGAGCTGGTACCTCGTCACGGACGGGCTGGAGAAGGTGCCCGAGCTGCGGCTGGTGGAGTGGCTGGCGGACCGCGAGCTGGGCGCGCTGCCACCCTCCCTGGCCGCGCACGCGCGCCTGTGCGCGATGCTGGGCACGGACTTCACCGCGGCCACGGCGGAGGGCGTGGTGCGCGAGCTGGAGCGCGAAGGGGCCGCGGGCGGCTTCCCCCTGGACGCGGGCCACGCCACCCGGCGGCTCCTGGACTCCGGCCTGCTGGTGTCCCACCGCCACGAAGGGCTGAGCTTCCGCAACGAGCTCCTGCGCGAGGCGGTGGCCTCCACCCTGCCCGCCGCCGAGCGCGAGCACGTCCACCACGCCGCCTACCGCTACTTCCTCAGCGCGGCCGGCGCCGGTGAGCGCCAGCGCCTGCCCCGCCTGGCCCTGCACGCGGCCGCCGCCGGGCGCCGCGACGAGGCCGCCGCGCTCACCATCGACCTGGCCGAGTCCGCCCGGGGCCGCCACGCCTTCCTCGACGCCGAGGCCATGTACACGCGGGCGCTGGAGCTGCTGGAGCCCACCGACGAGCTGCGCTGCCTCACCGCGCTGCGCGGCCGGGGCCTGATGCGCATCCGCATTGGCCGGTATGACGACTCGCTGGCGGACTTCGCCGCGGCCCGCGAGCGCGCCCGCCGCCTGGGCCACACGCGCACGGAGGTGGAGCTGCTGCTGGACGAGGCCATGGCGCTGGACTGGGTGAACGACTACACGCGCAGCGAGGCCCGCGCGCTGGAGGCCCAGCACCTGGCGGCCACCGTGTCCTCGCCCTACGTGCAGGCGCGGCTGTTGCTGGCGCTGGGGCGCGCCCAGTTCCGCAAGGGCGAGTGGCAGGAGGCGCGCATGCCGCTGGAGGCCGCCGCCGAGCGCGCCCGCCGCCTGGGCGACGCGGGCTACGAGACGCAGGTGGTGGCGCAGCTGCTGCTGGCCGTCATCCTCCCCAACCTGGGCGACATCGACGAGACGGAGCGCGTGCTCACCGAGGTCATCACCGCCTGCACCGAGCGCGGCGACCTCTTCCACCTGGGCAGCGCCATCAACAACCGGCGCAACTTGTGGGTGGCGCGCAAGGAGCTGACGCGGGCGCTGAGGGACCAGGAGCGCTTCATGCACCTGGGCCGCGAGCTGGGCATGGTGGGCTGGGAGTACTTCGCCGAGCACAACCTCGGTGAGCTGCACTACCAGGCCGGCGACGCCGACGCCGCCGCGCCCCACATCACCCGCGCCATCGCCCTGGAGCGGCGGCACCCGGAGGTGGCGTCGCGCCCGTGGGCCCTGCTGCTCCAGGCGCGGGCCCTGGCCTGGATGGGCCGGCACACCCGCGCCCGCGAGGTGCTGGCCCAGGTGCGGCAGGTGATGGCGGAAGGCCCTCCGGGCGTGGAGCTGAGCCCGTCGGAGGAGGTCCTCTTCTCCATGGTGGAGCTGGCCACCCGCGACGCCGCCCCCGAGGCGTGGTGGTCCCTGCGCGAGCGCTCCGCGCAGGTGTCGGTGGAGCAGGAGCCGCTGGAGGTCTTGGAGATGATGGGGCTGGCGGCGCTGCGCCGAGGCGACCGGGAAGAAGCCGCGCGCGTGCTGAGCGAGGCCCTGGAGCGCGCGCGACACGTGCCCAACCTCATGGAGGGCCGCATCCGCCGCTCCCTGGAGAAGGTGCACGAGCCCTCGCCGGCTACGTGAGGCCGAAGGCCATCAGCGCGGCGATGAGCACGCCCGCCAGTGATTCACCCGCGATGGCGCCCGCCGCCAGCGTGGACGTGTCCCGGTCCGCGGCCTGGGGCCAGCGCCGACGCGCCGCCGCCAATCCCAGCGCGCCCAGGCACAGCGTCACCGCGTAGTAGGCCGGCAGGATGAAGCCGATGCCCAGCGCCACCGGCAGCGGCAGCCACCGCGCCGCACGGCCCCGAGCCACCCAGGTGAGCAGCGCGCCCACGCCCACGGCCACGCAGGCCGCCAGCGCCGCGTGAGGCGGCAGCCCGTCCAGTCCCCGCACCGCCACCTCCGCCACCGCGCGGAACTGGTGGGCGAAGGGCGCGGGCAGCGCCTCCGAGCCCAGGCCATATGTCCTGGACAGCAGCAGGTACACCGGCACCCCCACCACCGACCCGGCCAACACGCCCACCAGCTGCGCGACGAGCTGGTGGCGCGCGGAGGCCCCCAGCAGGTGCCCCGCCTTGAGCGACCACATGCTGACGCCCGTCTGCGCCGCCGCGCCCGACACCACCGCGCCCGCGGCGACGTTGGGCGCCATGGCCCCCGGCAGCAGCGCGCCGAAGATGACCTGCGTCACCTGCCCCATCTGCGTCACCGGAGACACGTCCACCTGTCCGGCTCCGCGCGCGCACACCGCGCACAAAGGCAGCACCAGCACCAGCGCCAGCAGCATGTACGGCACGCTGAGGCCGAACAGCGCCGCGCCCACCACCACCGCCAGCACGCACGCCGCAAGGCCCGCGCCCAGCGCCCAGGACGGC
>NZ_JAAIYB010000222.1 GCF_010894475.1 Myxococcus vastator | reverse complement strand
CTCCAAGCCCTCGCTACCGACGCCCCCTTGGCCAGCGCTGACTCAAGCCTTGTTGCCCGGCGGCGCGCTTGCCCATGCCCGAGACGAGGGTCCACCTCTTTGCTCGCGTAGCCGCGCAAGGCCGTCAGTCACGCGCAGCAGGAGCCCCGGGCCCGGATTCGCGACGCTGGAGACGCCTGGGTTCATGCATCAACAGTGTATCATGAAGCTCATTCGCAGGAGCGGCGGCACGCCCCCACGCACTTCGCCTTGTTCCTGGCGCCCTTGCAGTTGCCGTTGCACGCGCGCTTGCACTGGGTGACCGCCGCGGACGCCCCACTCTCCTCGACGTCGCCCCCTTCATCGCTTTCAGCTTCTTCAATCGGCTTCAGGTCGGCGCACAGCGCCCAATCCACGTCCTTGTCGTCGAACTGGATGTGCGCGAGCTTGCCGTACACCTCATCGACCGTGCCATTGGTGAGCGTGATGGCGGTGCTCCAGCGGGCCCGGACGCGGTCGCCCACAGCGGCGTCGCAGGTGTCCTCCTTGGGGGGATGCGACACGGCGCCCTGGGGTTCGATCTCCTTGAGCAGCGCCCAGCCGACGTTGGTGTCGGCGAAGCGCAGCCTGGCCAGCTTGCCGTACACCTCGAGCACCGTGGCCTTCTGCTTCTTGCGCTTGCCGAGCGGCGCCTTCACTTTCGCACCCTCTGAGAATTTCTCGCCCGCGAGGTCCTCAGCCGTGAGTTCGGGTTGGCTCTTCGAACACGAGAGGAGAGACAGCAGACACAACGCCACCACGGGCCTGATGAGATTCATGACGACGAACCCTACGTCAGCTTTTCAACGTGTCGCCACGCATAACTGAAACGCGGCGTGTTGCGTGAGGCGGGTCAAGAAGGACCGAGACGCAAGGATTCCGCAGCCGTGTGGGGGCCCGGCAGGATGCTCTCCCAAGGAAGCGCGATTGACGCACGCCACTCTAAATTCGAGCAGTTCGGGCCGAACCCGTGAGAGACTTTCCTGACAGACGCAATCCCTCTCTCCGGGAGAAAACAACGTGCTTCGTTCCGCTGCTCCGAGGTCATCCCTCTTATTGCCGCTGGCCACCCTGCTGGTGGCGCTCGGTGCCCTGCTCGCCGCGCCGCCCGCCTGGGCGGACACGCCGGCCAAGCCCACGAGCAAGCCCGTTGACCGGCACTACATCCGGAAGGTCCTCCCCTCCAAATTCCCCGCCAAGGACAAGAACACCGTCATCGAGTCACGCGTCGATGTCAGCCGGGATGTGAAGGAGATCAACGAGGGCAAGGCCAAGCAGGGCAACGCGTCCGGGACGGTGACGTGGACCCTCAACAAGCGGACCTATGGCGCCCATTCGAATGGCACGCTGTTCCCCATCCGGGGCGCCGGGTTCCATGAACTGAACCGCGGCGCCTACAAAGCGCTGGAGGTCTACAACAAGTTCAAGGACACGCCGCGCGCCAAGGAAATCATGGACAAAATCGGCATCCCGCCAGCAGATAGGAAGGCAGCGCTCAAGGCGCACAAGGCAGGCTGAGAGGGAGAACCATGCATCCCGAACGACTCATTCTTGGATTTCTCATGCGCGGCGAAGTGGGCGAGGAGCGCCTCTTCGAGAGCATCGCCCGCGCCCTCGGGGTGCCTCACGAGGAGGTGGCCCGCTTCGACGTGGACGGCCCCGCGGATGCGGCCGTGCTCGTCGAGCGCGCGCTCCGGCCCGCGGGCTTCCGCACGGACGTGTCCCTCTACGCCGATGTCACCCGCGCCAGCGGCGCCCGTGGGCTCACCTCCGTGGAGGTGGCCACGCGCGTCTCCGCACTGCTCGGGGAGGAGGCCATCGTCTCGCCTCCCGCGGACGACCCCGCTGTCGCCGTCACCTGGTTTCTCGTCACCCCCGACGGCAAGCGCTTCCGGGCCAGTGAGGCCTCGCTGGACGAGGACTCCGTCGACATCGACCGCTCCACGCTCCGCCCTGAATAGCGCGGGCGCCGCGCGAGGTGCGGCCGGAGCCCCACTCCGGCCGCTCCGCTCGCGGTGCTCGACACCAGCGCATCCGCGACGTTATCGCTGAACGTCCAACGTCCGCTGGAAGAACGCCACCGCCTCCGCGTTCGTGCGCGCCTGTGAGGCCGCCCGCGTGCCGCGGCGTGACATCCCGGCACAGCATGGCCGCGACCTTGAAGCCCAGCTCCGTGCACTCGGGCAGGAAGGTGAAGTGGGCCGCGTCGTCCAGCGTCACCGTCGTCGCGTCTGGCAGCAGCTTCGCCAACTGCAGGCCGTGCTGGGCGTGGGGCATGAGCTCGTCCCCCTTGGCGAGCACCAACGTCACCGGCACGTCGATGTCCGCCACGTCCCGCGCCTCGCACCACAAGGAAAAGGCCACCGCGGCGTCACGAAGACGTCCGCGATGGCCCCCGCGTCAAGGACGACGCGACGTGCCGCCTACCCGTGCGCCGCGGGCCGGGGCTCCTCACCGTGCCCCGGGTGCTGGGGCGGCTCGTGGCGCTCCTCGTCCTTCTTGCCGAACCGCTCCCCCAGCCGCGTCTTGATGCGGTCCGCCACCACGTAGAAGGCGGGCACCACCAGCAGGCTGAGCACCGTGGACACGGACAGTCCGCCGAGCACTGCGATGGACATGGGCGCGCGCGTCTCCGAGCCCGCCCCCAGCGCCAGCGCCGCTGGCACCGCCGCCATCATCGTCGCCGTGGACGTCATGAGGATGGGCCGCAGCCGCACCGGCCCCGCGCGCAGCATGGCCTGCATCGCGTCCGCGCCGCGCTCCCGCTCTTGCAGCGCGTAGTCCACCAGGATGATGGAGTTCTTCTTCACGATGCCCATGAGCAGCAGCAGGCCAATCATGCTGAAGATGTTCAGCGTGGTGCCCGTGGCGAACAGGGCGAAGGCCGCGCCCGCCACCGACAGCGGCAGAATCGTGAGCACCGTCACCGGGTGCAGGAACGAATTGAACTGCGCCCCCAGCACCATGTAGGCCACGCCAATCCCGAGGATGAGCGCGAAGAACAGGCTGCTCATCGAGTCCCGGAAGGCCACGCTGGCGCCACCGGCCACCACGCGCACGCCACCGGGCAGCTCCTTCGCCAGCCGCTCCACCGTCGCCAGCGCCTCTTCCTGGTTCGAGCCGGGGGCCACGTTCGCGTAGATGCTGATGGCGCGCTCGCGATCCCGCCGGGTGATGGCCTGCAGCGCGGGCCGCTCCTCCTGCGTCACCAGCAAGGACAGCGGCACCAGCGCGCCGCTGGCCGTCCGGACCTTCAGCGTGGACAGGTCCTCCGGCCTGGCGCGTTGGCCCTTCATCAGCCGCATGCGCACGTCGATGCGCCGGCCTCCGGTGCTGTACTTGCCCACGCGCACGCCGCCCACCAGCGCGTTGATGGTGGTGGCCACCGACTGGATGGGCACCCCCAGGTCCGCCGCGCGGCCCCGGTCCGGGGTGATGCGCAGCTCCGGCATGCCCAACTGGTAGTCCGTGTCCACGTCCACCACCTTGCCGCTGGCCTGGAGCAGCTCCCGCATCTGCTGGCTGCCCTCCACCAGTTGCTCCCAGTCCGAGCCGCGCACGCTGAACTCCACCGGGAAGCCGCGCTGCGCCGTGAAGCCGCTCTGGGACTGGTCCTGCACCACCGCGCGCAGGCCCGGGTAGCTGTTGAACTCCTTGCGGAGGATCTGCTGGAACTCCGACTGCGGCATGCGCTCGTCGGGCGGCTTCAAGCTGACGAACATGATGCCGGTGTTGACCGCGCCGCTGCCGAAGCCGCCGACGACGGAGAACACGCGCGTCACCTCGGGCCGGTTGCTGGCGAACTCCTCCGCGCGGAGGAACAGCCGGTTCGTCTCCTCGATGTCGCTGCCCACCGCCGTCTGCATGCGCACCAGCAGGCGGCTCTGGTCCTGCGACGGCACGAACTCACCGGGGAGCGCGCGGAAGACGAAGGCGCTGACGCCCAGCAGCAGCACCGCCGCGCCCAGCACCCACCAGGGGCGCTTCAGCCCCCACCCCAGGACGCGCGCGTAGCCGCGCTCCAGCTTCTCGAAGCCCCGGTCCACCCACGCGCCCACCGCGCTGCGGCCCTCGCGCGACGTCTTGAGCAGCTGCGCGCACCGCGCGGGCGCCAGGGTGATGGCCTCCACGTAGGACAGCAGCACCGCCACGCACAGCGTCACGCCGAACTGGAGGAAGTACTTGCCGATGACGCCGCTCATGAAGACGACGGGCAGGAAGATGGCGATCACCGCCAGCGTCGCCGCCAGCGCGGCGAAGGTGATCTCCGCCGTGCCCTCGCGCGCGGCGCGCACCCGGTCCTTCCCTTCTTCGGAGTGCCGGTAGATGTTCTCCAGCACCATGATGGCGTCGTCCACGACGATGCCCACCGCCAGCGCCAGGCCCAGCAGCGTGAAGGTGTTGAGCGTGAAGCCCAGGAAGTAGATGACCGCCACCGTCCCCAGCAGCGACATGGGGATGGCCAGCACCACGTTCATCGTGCTGGACAGCGAGCCCAGGAACACCCAGCACACGAACGCGGTGAGCAGGCACGCGAGCATCAGCTCGAACTCGATTTCGTGGACGCTCTCCTCGATGAACTGCGTCGAGTCGAAGTTGACGCCCAGCTGCATCCCCTCCGGCAGGTCCTTCTGCATCTTGGCCAGCTCGGCCCGGATGCCCTGCGCCACCGCCACGGCGTTGGCGCCGCGCTGCTTCTTGATGCCCACGCCCTGCGCCGGCTCACCGTTGATGCGCGCCATGCGGCGCACGTCCTCGAAGCCGTCCTCCACCAGCGCCACGTCATTCAGGTAGACGGGGAAGCCGTCCTGCTCCCGGACGATGATGCGCCGCAAGGTCTCCAGGTCCAGCGCCTCGCCCATGACGCGGACGTTGACCTCGCGGCCCTGCGTCTCGATGCGGCCGGCGGGCAGCTCCACGTGCTCGCGCTGGAGCGCGGCCGTCACGTCCATGACGGTCAGCCCCAACGCGTCCAGCTTCTCCGCGTCCACCCAGATGCGGACATTGCGCTCCAGCATGCCGCCGAGCTGCACCTCGCCCACGCCCGGAATCGTCTGGAGCTTCTCCTTCACGCGGAAGCGGGCGTAGTCACTCACCACCTGCTGGCTGAAGGGCCCGGACACGCCGACCCAGAGGATGGGCTGGTCCTCCGGGTTGGACTTGGAGATGATGGGTGGGTCGATGTCCAGCGGCAGCCGGCGCTGCACCTGGCTCACCTTCGTCTGGACGTCCTGGAGCGCCAGGTCCACGTTGCGCGACAGGTCCAACTCGACGGTGACCCTGCCGCCGCCCTGGCGCGCGGAGGAGCTGATGGCCGTGACGCCCTCCACCTGCGTCACCGCCTCCTCGATGAACTCGAGGACGTCGCTCTCCACCGCCTCCGGGTTGGCGCCTTCCCAGGTGACGGAGATGTTGATGGTGGGGAAGTCGACGTCCGGGAACTGGCTGATGCCGATACGCTGCGCCGCCACCAGTCCGAAGACGATGGTGGCCGCCATGATCATCCACGCCAGGACGGGCTTCTTGATGCACGCCTCGGTGATGTTCATGGCCGGGTGCCTCCACCGCCGCTGGCGGCCTCGGGCCGCAGGGCGGGCTCGCCGGTGACCTGGGGCTTGGGCGCCTGGGCCACGCGGACGGAGGCCCCCTCGCGCAGGGCCTCGCCGCCGCGCACCACCAGCAGCTCACCGGGCTTCACGCCGTCGCGCACCTCCACGCGGCCATCCGCGGTGCGCATGCCCAGCTCCAGCACGCGCTCGCGGGCCTTGTCTCCCTCCACCACGTAGGCCAGGAAGCCGCGCTCGCTGGCGCGCACCGCCGTCTGCGGAATCACCGGGCTGCCGCCGCGCGTGTCCACCGGCACCGCCACCGTGGCGAAGGCGCCCGGCCGCAGCCGCTCGGCGGCCTCGCCGGTGATCTCCGCCGTCACCGGCACCATGCGGCTGGCGTCGTCCGCGGCGGCGGCCACATGCGAGATCTTCGCCGTGAAGGCGCCGCCCCCCGCCGAGGGGACGGAGAAGCGCGCCGTCATGCCGGGCTGGATGCGGGACACGTCCGCCGCCGGGACGGTGAAGCGCAGCAGCAACGGCTCGCGCCGCAGCAGCGTGGCCAGCACGACGCCGGGCTGCACGTACTGGCCCGTCTGCACCGTGCGCGTCTGGAGCACGCCGTCCATGGGCGCGCGCACGTAGGCGTCCCGCTGGTTGAGCTGCGCCTGGTCCACCAGCGCCTTCGCCGCCGCCACGTCCGCCGCCGCCGTGCGCGCGCGGGCCTCGAAGGTCTCCAACTGCTCGGCGGGCAGCAGGCCGGGGCTGGCCTCGTTCACCGCGGTGCGCCGCTTCGCACCGGCCTCCGCCTCCACCAGCGTGGCGCGGGCCCGCGCCAGCGAGGCCTCCGCGGAGCGCACGGCGATGGCGTAGCGCGCGGGCTCTATCTCCGCGAGCACCTCGCCCTGCTTCACCGTCTGCCCTTCCGCGAAGCGCACCCGCTCCACGGCGCCCGGCACGCGGGCGGTGATCTGCACCCGCTCGAAGGCCTCCACGGAGCCCACCGCGTCCACCACGTACTCCACGTCCCGCGACTCCACCGGAGCCACCTCGACGGGGAACTGGATGGCGGCGCGTGCGCCACCCGCCGGCGCGGCTCCGCCCTTGGCGCCCTGCGCGTCCTTCTTGCAGCCAGCCCCCAGGGCCAGCACGGCCACGGCCAGGCCCAACGTTCCTGCGCGTCGCATTGCCTTCACGGCTCCTTCCCCAATGGGTCGAGTCCAACTGCCGCCCGCAGCCCCAGCAGCGCCGCGCCCAGCGCGAAGCGGCTCTGGGCATACGCCACCTCCGCCTCGAACTGCCGCAGCGAGGCGTCCGCCACCGTCAGCGCCGTGGACAGGCCCTGACGGTAGAGAATCCCCTGCTCCTCCGCGTTCTGCCGCGCGGTGCGGACCGCCAGGTCGCTCTGCGCCAGGGCGGCCTGCGCGTTCTCTAGTGCCACCCTCGCCTGCTCGATGTCCACGTCCACCCGGCGCGTGGTGGCCTGGACCTGGAGCTCCGCCGCCCTCGCCAGGGCCACACGCTCCCGGCGCTCGGCGTAGCGTTCGCCGCCATCGAAGAAGTTCCAGATGAGGTTGACGCCCAGGAAGCCGTCACCCGTGCGGCCCGCGAGGCCGGCCTCGTTCGTGAGGCGGTAGTTCGCGGACGCGCCCAGCGTGGGCAGCAGCCGGGCGAGCGGCTCCTTGGCGCCCTCCTCCAGCGCGTCCACCCGAAGCCGCGCGGCCAGGATGTCCGGCCGGCGGTCCAGGGCCCCATCCGCCAGGGAGGTGTGCGCCTGAAGCGGCCGACTGGCGTCCGACAGCAGCGCGTCCGGCGAGGCCAGCGTTCCCTTCACCGAGGACACCAGCAGGAAGCCCAGCTCCAGGCGCGAGGTCTGCGCGGCGTTGCGCGCGTTGGCCATCTGCACCTCGGCGCTGGCCGCCTCCAGCTCCGCGCGCGTCGCATCGTTGCTGCTGGCCAGCCCCGCCTTGGCGCGGGCCGCCGCGTCCTGGAGCGACTGGCGGGCGAACGCGAGGCGCTGCTCGGCCGCGCGGTACACCTGCTCCTGGGCCAGGGTGGCGAGGAAGGCGTTGGCGGCCTCGAAGCCAATCTGCCGGCGCGCCTCCACGGCCTCCCATTCCGCCGCGTCGCCCTCCCGCCGCGCCGCGCGGTACAGGAAGATGCCGCGCGCGTCGAACAGCGGCATGGAGGCGACGAAGTTGGCGTTGAAGGCGTTGCTGCGCTGGATGACCACCGTCTGGCCACCCACTTCGCGCGTCACCTCATTCAGACGCCGGGTGTAGGTGCCCGTTCCCGTCAGCTCTGGAAAGAAGAAGGCCCGGGCCCGAGCCAGCCGGGCCTGCGCGGCCTCGGCCTGCTGCTCGGCGGCCAGGGCCACCTCGTTGCGCTTCGCGGCAAGCTGCACCGCCTGTTCCAGCGTCAGCGGACCGCCTGCCGTGGACAGCGCCTCCGCGGGCGGGGGCTGGGACGGAGGACTTGCTGGGGCATCCTCCGCGAAGTCGGTGGCCGAGGGCTGCTGTCCCGACGCACTGGACGCGGTCAAGGCGAGCCAGGCGCAGAGGGGCACGGTGATGGCGTGACGAGGTCTATGCATGAACGGGCGGGGAAGGCTCTGGCCTCGGGGGGGCGGTGCGACGCGCCATATAAACGGAGGTGGAGAGAACGGGCTATGACGATTCGGCGGCTGGACGCTGGCCCGCGCGACGGTCTATGGGTTGCGTCGGGTTCTCCTGGGTTCTGTAGCTCACTGTTGAAAGATTGCGGGCGCCGCCAAGCGCCCGGGAATGCTCGGCCGATGCGTTTATTCCTGATGGGTTGCGTTCTTGCGGTGGTGTTCTCCGTTTCCGGCTGCCGGAAGCAGGAAGACCCACCCAATGCCGGCGCCGTCCGCGTCCTCGTCTCGTATGCGACGTTTCGCCCGGGCTGTCTCACGCTGACCGTCACGGACGTGGACGAACCCAGCCGCACCGAGACCGCCGACATCCGGATGGAGCCCTCGGCCCGCAGCGACGTGCGGACGGTGGCCATCCTGGGCCGGGAGGGCTGGAGCCGGAACCTGCGGCTCACCGCGACCGCCCATGAGCGCTCCTGCAACGGGCCCGTGGTGGCACGGCACGAGGTCACCACGCAGGTGCCCACGGTGGGCACCGCGTCCGTGGAGCTGGACCTGCGCGCCCTGGACCTGGATGACGACGGCTACGTCTCCAGCGAAGGGGCCTTCCCTGGCTCGGATTGCGACGACGACGCCCCGGCCATCCACCCCGGCGCGACGGAGCTGTGCGACGGCGTGGACAACAACTGCGTCAACGGCGAGGCGGATGCCCCCGGCGGCGCGACCTACTACCGCGACGCGGACGGTGATGGTTTCGGCGACCCGACCGCCCTGCCCAACCTCTCCTGCACGCCTCCCGCGGGCTATGTCCTGGAGGCCGGTGACTGCAATGACCAGGACCCCGACGTCCGCCCCAGGCAGGCCGAGCTCGTCTGCGACGGCAAGGACGACGACTGCGATGGGTTCACCGACAACGACCCGTTCGACGTGGGCACGCAGTGCCAGACCGAGCAGCGCTGCGCCGGGTTCAAGCAGTGCGCGAGCACCGCGCTGACGGCCTGCGTCAGCAGCGAGACGCCGCGGGAGTGGTTCCAGGACGAGGACGGTGACGGTGAGGCGGGGACCTCCTTGGGGCTCTGGTGCGTCAGCCCGTCGCAGGGTGCCGTGGAGGACGCCACGGACTGCGATGAGAGCTCGCGCTTCGTGTCGAACACGGGCACCGAGGTGTGCGACCGGCTGGACAACGACTGTGACGGGCAGGTGGACGAAGAACAGACGGGCTGCGACACCGAGGCCTGGACGACGACGAACGCGACGCCCGCCTCGGTTACCTGGGACACGGTGGCGGCGTACGCCGGCAACAAGGGCTGGCTGGCGGGACGCGACGGCCGGGTCGCCCACGTCGATGGCGAGACGATCACCCTCGTGGCCGACTGCCCGGGTGAGTGGAACGCCTCCTGGGTGACGAGCGCCGGGCGCGTCTTCCTGGGCTCCGGCGCGGGCACGTTCACCACCCGGCTCCCCACCGACACCGGCCCCTGCGTCGACGTGGCAGGCCCGGTGAGCATCAGCATCAACGGGATGGTGGGCTTCGAAGACGGCAACCGCGTGGCGCTGTACGCGGTGGACAGCCAGGGCCGCATCCTCCGGTGGAACTACGAGGAGGGCGCGCCCACGCAGGCCGCGCCCGAGCAGCTCGTCGAGCTCGGCGGCAACCTCCGGTCCATTGACGGCACCAGCCCACTGACGCTGTTCGCCGCGGGGGCCGAGGAGCAGGGAGGCACCAGCCACCCCGTGGTCTGGCGCGGGCCCACGGAGGACGGCGGCGCCTGGCAGAAGGAGTCTCTGGGCAACGTCGGAGTGCCTGGGTTCCTCCGCGCCATCCGGGTGCTGTCACCCAGCCATGTCTACGCCGGGGGTGACGGCGGCCTCTTCCTGGAGCGCGCGGGCACGGCGTGGAGCGTGAAGCCCGCCATCACCCTGCCATCCGGGAATGCCGCGGACATGCGCGGACTGGTGGCCTTCAGCAGCAAGGCCCTCTACGCCGTGAGCTCCGGGACGAACCACATCCACTTCTTCGACGGCACGGCCTGGAGCCACGCCACGAATCCGTCGCCGTCCAGCCAGATGAACGCGCTGAGCGGGACCGGCCCGGCGGACGTGTGGGCCGCGGGCCAGAGCGGCGCGCTCGTGCGTTGGCGGCCCTGAGGCAGTGGACGAACGGACACCATGGACCTGCGCGCGGACGGCCTCACGGTGCGGTACGGAGCGAGGCAGGTCTTGACCGGCGTGAGCTGCGCGCTGCCGCCCGGGACGCAGGCGCTGGTGCTGGGGCGCTCGGGCGCGGGGAAGACGACGCTGGTGAAGGCCCTGGCCGGGCTGGTGCGGCCCACGGAGGGTTGCGTGCTGTGGGATGGGCGGGATGCGGCGCGGCTGACGGCCGCCGAGCGGCGCGAGCAGCAGGCGTCGTTCGGCATGGTGTTCCAGACGGATGCCCTGTTCGACTCGATGACGGTGCTACAGAACGTCATGGCGCCCCTCACCCGCCGCCACGTCCCGGAGGCCGAGGCCCAGGCCCGCGCCCGTGACGTCCTGCGCGCGGTGGGGCTGGCGGACGCGGCGGACACGCTGCCGGAGCGCCTGTCCGGCGGCATGAAGAAGCGCGCGGGGATCGCGCGGGCCCTGGCGGCGCGTCCGTCGGTGGTGCTGGCGGATGACCCCTTCGCGGGGCTGGACCCGGGCACGGCCCGACAGGTGGCCCGGGTGCTCCTGGACGTGTCCCGGGGCGGCACGCTGCTGGTCGTGTCGACGGAGGCGCCAATGGACCTGCCCCTGCCCCGCTGGCTGTACCTGCGAGGGGGGCGGTTGGTGCATGACGGGCCGCCCGCGCCCGAGTTGGAGGATGCACCGGACGAGGTGCCGGCATGACGCGACGTCCGCGAGGCCCCCGTAGCGCCATGCGGTGCCCACGAGGACGCGGGCCCGTGGCCGTGGAGACGGCCGCGTCCCCGCCGAGCCTGTCCCGGGACGAGGTGCCACGATGGCGCTCCTGACGAAACTCGGGCGCACGGCGCTGGACGCGCTCCGCGGCACCGGCGCGGTCGGACTCGTCGTCGGCCGCACGGTGCTGGCGCTGCCGAAGCTGGAGCGCCGCGAGCTGGGCCGCGCCCTGGTGCAGTTCGGCTATGGCTCCCTGCCGCTCGCCCTGGCCACGGCGGCGCTGGCCGGCATCATCGTGGTGCTGCAGTCGGGCATCTACGTCCAGCGCTTCGGCGCGCGGGCCGTCCTCGGCTGGGCGGCGGGCTACGGCGTGCTGTGGGAGTTCGGTCCGCTGCTGCTGGGCCTCATCATGTCGGCGCGGCTGGGCGCGCGGAACGCGGCGGAGCTGGCGCTGATGCAGGTGGGCGGACAGATTGAGGGGCTGCGCGGCATCGGCCTGGACCCCTTCGCCATCCTCGTCGCGCCTCGCGTGGTGGCCATGGAGGTCAGCATGCTGGCGCTCAGCAGCGTCACCTTCGCGGTGGCCATCCTCTTCGAGTCCGTGGCCGCCCTGCTCGCCCTGGGCCTCCCGGTGCGCGTCTTCTTCGGCACGTTCTCCCAGTTGCTGGGGCCGCTCGACCTCCTGGGCGGCGTGGTGAAGACGGGCATCTTCGGGCTGGCCATCGCCCTGCTGTCCACCACCGTGGGCCTGTCCGCCCGAGGCGGCGCGAATGCCGTGGGACAGGCGGCGGCCAGCGCGGTGGTGCGCGGCTGCGCGGCCATCTTCGTCCTCGACTTCGTCCTCACGTCCGTGCTCGCGGGGTGGATGGGATGAGCGGCGTGCTGACGTTCCTCGGAGCGCCCGTGGTGATGCTGGCGCGCACGGTGCGGGCCTCCACCCGGGACGGCGTGCCCTGGCGTGAGTCCCTGGCGCAGCTCCACGAGCTGGGTGGGCGCAGCGTGTGGCTGGTGATGTCCGGCATGGCCTTCTTCGGCGCGGTGCTCGTCACCATCGCCAACAGCCAGGCGCGGCGCTTCGTGGGCAACGTGGCGGTGCTGGGGCCCGCGTACTTCGAGCTGCTCATCCGCGAGCTGGGCCCGGCGGTGTCCGCGCTGCTCACGGCCTCACGCGCGGGCGCGGCGCACGCGGCCGAGCTGTCCACCATGAGCGTCAACGAGCAGGTGGAGGCCCTGGAGATGTCCGCGGGCGACCCCTACGCGGACCTCGTCGCGCCGCGGGTGATTGCGGGCGTGGTGGGCGTGCCCCTGCTGTGCACCCTGGGCACCATCGCGGCCACGCTGTCCGCGTCGGCGGTGGCGCAGCTCGCCTTCGGCGTGGACGGGCGGGCGTTCATGGACCCGCGCTACGTGGACGGCTGGGACCTGCTGGCCGCCTTCCTGAAGGCCGCGGGCTGCGGGCTCTACATTCCGCTGGCGGCGGCGGTGGCGGGCCTCAAGGCGCGCGGCGGCGCCGAGGCCGTGGGCGAGGCCACCACCGACGGCGTGGTGGCGGCGAGCCTGGGGTGCCTGCTCATCGACCTCGCCGTGTCGCTGGCCTTCCAGCTCTTGCGCCTGTGAGGGAGCCCCGCGCATGACGCCCCTTCCCGACAGCGAGGCCCTGCGGTTCCGGGACGTGCACGTCGCGTTCGACGAGGGGCGCAGGCCCGTGCTCGCGGGGCTCACGGCGGACGTGTCCACGAAGGAGCTGACGTTCATCGCGGGCGCCAGCGGCACCGGGAAGAGCGTGCTGTGCCGGCTGGCGGTGGGGCTGCTGCGCCCGGACGCGGGCGAAGTGACGCTGTGGGGAGCGCGCGTGGACTCGCGGCCCGAGCGCGAGCTGGTGCCGCTGCGGCGCAAGGCCCCCTACCTGGTGCAGGGTCCGGCGCTGTTGGACTGGCGCACGCTCCGGCAGAACGTCTGGCTGGCGGACCCGGCGGCGGCCGTGGACGACGTGGACGCCGCGCTGGCGCAGGTGGGGCTGCTGGACTGGGCGGACCGGCTGCCACCGGAGCTGGGGCCCGGGGCGAAAAAGCGGACGGCCATTGCCCGGGCGTTGGTGCTCAAGCCGCGCTATCTCCTCTTCGACGAGCCGACGACGGGCCTGGACCGGAAGGCGGCGGGCCAGGTGGAGGAGGTGCTCGCGTCACTGA
>NZ_JAAIYB010000221.1 GCF_010894475.1 Myxococcus vastator | reverse complement strand
GTCCGTGCGGATGGCGCGCCTGACGCACGTGCAGTGGACCCACAGCGTGCAGGAGCTGCTCAAGCTGGACGCACCGCCCACCACGCTGGCGGGCACCTTCCGCGCGGACCCCTCCCAGAGCGGCTTCCTCTTTGACAACGATGCGCGCGCCCTCTCCGTCGACGAGGCCCTCTGGGGCGCCTACCAGCGCGCCGCCGCGGAGCTCGCCGGCCAGGTGACGACGGACGCGACGAAGCTCGCGCGCCTGCTGCCTCCGTCGGCCACCACCGAAGAGGAGCGCGCCCGCGCCTTCGTGGAGTCCTTCGGCCTGCGCGCGCACCGGCGCCCGCTGACGTCCGAAGAGGTGGAGAGCTACCTCGGGCTGTACCGCAAGGGGCCCCAGGCCTACGCGGACATGTCGGCCTTCGAGGGTGGCATCCGGCTGGTGATGGAAGCCTTCCTCCAGTCGCCCCACTTCCTCTACCGCGTGGAGCGCAGCACGGAGGCCGTTCAGGACCGGGTGCCGCTCGACGACTACGAAGTGGCTTCGCGGCTGAGCTACGGCCTCTGGAGCACCATGCCGGACGACGCCCTGTTCGCCGCCGCGAGCGAGGGCACCCTGCACTCCCGCGAGGGCGTCGCCACACAGGCACGGCGCATGCTCCAGGACGCGCGCTCGAACAAGGTGGTGGAGGCCTTCCACAGCACCCTCTTCGACGTGCCCCGCTATGCCGCCATCCGGCCCTCCCTCACGCGCTACCCGCAGGTGTCCGAGCGCCTCGGGGAGTACGCGGCCCGGGAGACGACCCTTTTCGTCCAGGACGTCGTCTTCTCCCGCAAGGGCGGCTACAGCGACCTGCTCACCTCGCCGGCCACCTTCGTCAACGACGAGCTGGCGCGCGTCTACGGGCTGAGTGGCGCGTTCACCGCCGACTTCGTCCCCGTGACGCTGGACTCGCGCGAGCGCAAGGGCGTGCTCACCCAGGTGGGCTTCCTGGCCTCGCACGCGACGTCGGTGGACCCGGACCCCATCCACCGCGGCGTCTTCGTGTCCGAGCGCATCATCTGCCGGAAGATTGGCGCGCCGCCGGCCAACATCCCACCGCTCCCCGCCCCCCAGGGCCGCACCAATCGCGAGGTCGTCGCCTCGCACACCGAAGCGCCAGGGACGCCGTGCGCCAGCTGCCACTCGACCCTCATCAACCCGCTCGGCTTCCCCTTCGAGAACTTCGACGCCATCGGCGGCTACCGCACCACGGATAACGGACATCCGGTGGACGCCAGCTCGACTCCCAACATCAACGGAGAGACGGTGCCGGTGCGCGACGCGCTCGACCTGGCGGACGCGCTCGCGGCCAATGAGGCGGTGCATGCGTGCTACGCGCGGCACTGGGTGGAGTACCTCCACGGGCGCCCGTTCGCCGACGAGGATGTGCCGCTGGTGGAGCGGCTCGGAAAGCTGTCGCAGGCGGGCAACCTGTCCATCGTCGACCTCGTCGTGGAGGTCGTCACCAGCGAGGGCTTCGTGAATCGCCACCCGGAGGAGCTGCCATGAAGCTGAGTCGCCGGATGGTGTTGAAGGGTCTGGGCGGGACGATGCTGAGCCTGCCGTTCCTCGAAGGGCTGATGCCGAGGACCGCCCGCGCGGCGGACTCGGGGGCGCTGCCGTACGCCATCTTCTTCCGGCAGGCCAACGGCGTCGCCTCGGCCCAGACGACGTCGGAGCTCGGCGCGGAGCCGGAGCGCTTCTGGCCGCGCGCCCTGGGCGCGCTCACCGCGGAGAGCATCGCCGGGCGGGCCGTGGGCGTGCTCAATGACCACCGCGAGCACCTGCTGCTGGTGCGCAACGTCAACATGCGGGACTACAACTACGGGGACGGCCACGCCCGCGGCGCCATGCAGGGGCTGACCGCGCGGGGCCCCGTGGTGGAGGGCGCGGGCGGCGGCTCCGAGTCCGGAGGCGAGTCCATCGACCACCGCATCGGCCGCGAGCTCAATCCGCAGCAGCGTGACTCGCTCGTGTTCTACGCGGGCCGGCGTGGCGGCTGGCTCGGGGGGCCCTGCCTCTCCTACCGGAGCAGCAACGTGCGCCGGGCCGCGCTGCATGACCCGTGGAATGCGTACCAGACGATGATTGGCGGCCCGGGAGGCCTGACTCCCGAGGCTCGCGAGCAGCTCCTCGTCCGGCAGCGCAGCGTGAACGACCTGGTGAAGGCCCAGCTCCAGGCGCTCCAGCAGCGCCCCGAGCTGAGCGCGTCCGACCATGAGCGCCTGGACCTGCACCTGTCCAACGTCCGGGACCTGGAGGTCGCCCTGAGCTGCCGCATGCGCGCGGACCAGGAGCTCATCCTCCAGCAGCAGGCGCCCGGCTATGACAGCACGGACGGCACCGAGGTGCTCGCCACCGCCAGGCTGCACATGGACATCGCCGTGATGGCGATGGCGTGCGGCACCAACCGCGCGGCCGTCATCCAGGTGGGCAACGGCAACGACGGCGACACGCGCTACCGCAACCCGGACACGGGGCAGTTGATGGAGAACTTCCATTACGTGTCCCACCGTCGCTCGTCGCACGACTCCAGCGGCGGCATCATCACCGGCTCGGACCTGCTGCACCACCACGTGGACGTGCAGTTCGCGAGCGCCTTCAAGCACCTCCTGGACCGGCTGGTGGCCTACCAGATGCCGGACGGAAAGCGCCTCATCGAGCACGGCGTGGCTGTCTGGTACAACGACCTGGGCAACGGGCCGGCGCACTCGGCGCGCAATGTGCCCTTCGTCCTGGCGGGGAGCTGCAATGGCTTCCTCAAGCAGGGCGTCTACGTCGAGGCGTCGGGCGGCGGCAGTCCCAACCACAACCGGATGCTGAACACGATTGGCACCGCCGTGGGCCTGAGGAACGCGGCCGGCGGGAACCTGGACGACTTCGGCGACCCGACGCAAACCAAGGGCGTGCTCTCCGAGCTCATCGCCTGAGTGGACGATTGCGGCCTGCTCCAGTGTTCGGCGCTGGAGCAGGTCGTTCAGGCAGCGTGACCACGCTGTCCGTGGAGCGGGGGCAAGCGCCTGGCTGGGCGAGCGTGTGACCGAACACTGCTGACACACCCTGTCAGCACACCTCGGGCACAACCTTGGGATGCACAAACCAAGGAGCCGCACGATGAGCCCATTCACCATCGCCATTTCCGATTCCGAGCTCGCCGACCTTCGGGCGCGGCTGAAGGCCACTCGCTTCCCCGCAGCGGTCGAAGGCGTCGGCTGGGACGATGGCACCGATGCGGAGCTGCTCAGGCAGTTGGTCACCCACTGGGCGGAGCGGTTCGACTGGCGCACCGCCGAGCAGCGCCTCAACGCGATTCCGCAATTCATCGAGGAGATCGATGGCGAGCGGGTTCATTTCGTTCATGCGCCGGGTCAGGGCGAAGCCCGCATTCCCATCATCCTTGCCAATGGCTGGCCATCGAACTTCGTCGAGTTCCTGCCGCTCATTCCGCTGCTCACCGCCGAGCGAAACGGGGTGTCGTTCGACGTCATCATCCCCTCGCTGCAGGGCTTCGGGTTCTCGGGCCGGCCGACGAAGAAGGGCATGAACATGAGTCGCATGGGTCATCGCTGGGCCGAGCTGATGACCCGGTTGGGCTACGAGAAGTTCCTCATTGCGTGCTCGGACCTGGGCTCCGGCGTCTGCTTCAGCCTGGTCCGCAACCATCCCGGCCGGCTCATGGGTGCGCATTACCTCAACGTCTTTTCGGGGTACCCGCGGCCGGAGTCGCCGACGCCCGAAGAAGTGGACTACTTCCGGCGCGTCGATTTGTGGGCCCTCACGCAGGGCGCCTACGTCATGCTTCACGGCACCAAGCCGCAGACGCTCGCCGTCGGCCTCAACGACTCACCCGCGGGCCTGGCGTCGTGGATCATCGAGAAGTTTCACAGCGTGAGCCGGCTGCAGGACGGCCGCCTCGAGTCCGTCTATTCGCTCGACGACCTCTGCACGCTGCTCTCGGTCTACTGGTTCACCCAGACGATTGGTTCATCGGTTCGGCTGTACAAAGAGGCCTTCGCCGATCAGGACCTGCTGGCGCCGATGCCCCGCCACGACGTGAAGCATGGCGTGCTGGTGCCCGCCGACGTCGACAATCCCGCGCCGCGCGCCTGGGGCGAACGGCACTTGCAGAACCTGGTCCACTGGACCGAGGCGCGGCAGGCCGGGCACTTCCCAGCACTCGAGGCTCCGGAGCACTACGCGGCCGATATCCGGGCCTTCTATCGCACCATCAGGTGAGCCGCGCGCGCATGGACAAGACCGAACGCCTCTTTGCAGTCATGGACGCACTTCGCCGGCACCGCCGCCCCGTCACTGCGGCGGCGCTGGCCGAGGAACAGGGTGTTTCCATGCGCACGCTCTATCGCGACGTGCGGACGCTCATCGGTCTTGGCGCGCCCATCGTTGGCGAGGCGGGCGTGGGCTATATGCTGAAGCCGGGCTTCTTCCTGCCGCCGCTGATGTTCACGGCCGAGGAACTCGAGGCGCTGGTGCTCGGCTCCCGCTGGGTCGAGGCCCAGCCGGATGCCGGCCTTGCCGGGGCGGCGCGCAATGCGCTGGGCAAGATCGCCACCGCCTCGCCCGACGATCTGCGCGACCGAATGAAGGACACCGGGCTCTGGCCCATCCTGATGCGCGGCGGGTCTGCGCCTGTCCCGGTGCTCGGCCTCGTGCGCCGGGCCATTCGCGAAGAGAAGGCGCTCCTCATCGTGTATGCCGACGGGAAGGGCCAGCCGAGCCAGCGCGACATCTGGCCGGTGCAGCTCGCGTTTCACGAGGGCAAACAGCTCGTTGCCGCCTGGTGCTGCTTGCGCCAGGCCTTCCGCCATTTCCGCGTCGACCGCATCACCGCGGCCTCGGCGACCGAGACCCGCTACGGCCGCCAGCGGTCCGTGCTGGCGCGGGAATGGCGGGAGGAATGGAAACGCCTGTATCCCGACTGAGGACAGCCACCTTCTTGATTCGCGGTTCCTTGGGCGTCACCCCGCCTGGTTGGGCGAGCGCAGCAGCAGTTGTCGCTTGAGCGCCGCGCTGATCGGGTTGGCTTTGAGACCGACTTGCGCCTGACCGGGCCGCTTCGGGGCAAGCCCACCCTGGTGCTCTCGGAGCGGTGGGACGCGGCCAAGCACCTCATGCTTGCGCCGCACAGGGCCGACGTTCGGCGCGCAGCCTGATCAGGATGGGAGCAACCCCCGTCGCAACCCCACACCCCCATGGCTTTACATACATGTATTTTCCGACCCAGCCAAACCTGGCCCGCGGCCATGGCAACAACAAAGGTGAAGACACGAATTCCACCACAACCCCAGACGCACTCTGCTATGCGGACGGCTGGAACCCTTACAAGAAGTGGAGACACCATGTCGCGAAACCTCTCAAGTTCCGCATTGGCGGTGCTTTTCATCCCGAGCCTGCTCGTGTCTGCCTGTGGCGAGGAGGCCTCGGCGCCGAACCCCAGGCTGGACCCCGAGACGGCCGGAGTGCCTGTGGGGGCTCCGCTTCGCGAGGGTTATGCCTGGAACGTGGAGCGGGGAGGGTACTTCCCGGTGACGTACGCCGAGGTGGATGGCCTGGCCATCCATGAGGGCGACATGGTCCTGGGGACGGTGAAGCAGATGGAGGCGCGCGTGCGCGAGCTGAAGGCCCAGGGACTTCCGTCCTCGGGTCCCCGAGCCCAGGGCCTCGTCAAGACCGACCCGAACTCCCGCTGGCCCAACGCCGTGGTGCCCTACACCATCGATCCGGGCGTCGCGAACCAGAATCGAATCCAGGACGCCATCAATCACTGGCATGGCCGGACCCACATCCGGTTCGTGCCCCGCACCGCGAGCAACGCGGCGCAATACCCTGACTATCTTCGCATCCAGTCAGGCTCCGGGTGTTACTCCAGTTATGGACGTCAGGGTGGCGAGCAAGGAACGTGGCTGGATGGCAGTTGCAGCACCGGCACCATCGTCCATGAGCTCGGACACGTCCTGGGACTCGACCACGAGCACAATCGGCAGGACCGCGACACCTACGTCATCATCCGGTGGGAGAACATGGTGCCAGGCGCTGCGACCCATTTCCAACAGAACAACAACAACGACGACGACTACTTTGGCTACGACTACGGCTCCATCATGCACTACGGCCCAATGCAGGGCTCGTGGAACGGGCGCCCTACCATCGAGGCCCGGAATGGACAGTCCATCGGGCAGCGCAACGCGCTGAGCACGCTCGACGTGGTGACCATGACGCGAGTCTACTCGAGGACCATCACCCTGCGCTCCTCGACCGGCCACTACGTGGTGGCCGAAGGCGGCGGTGGCGCCATCGTGAACGCCAATCGCGTCGCCGTGGGCCCCTGGGAGCAGTTCCAGTTGGTGGACCTGGACGGCAATGAGCTGGAGGCGGGCGATTTCGTCCAACTCCAGACCATCAATGGCAACTTCGTCCAGGCCACGAACGGCGGCGGCTCGACGCTGGACTCCCTGTCCATGGCGCCCGGCACCTGGCAGACCTTCCGCATGTGGAAGATGACCGGCACGGGTCTCTCCACCATCGACACCGGCGACGGCGTGGTCCTGGGCACACCCTCTTTCGGCTACCCCATGTACTGGGAAGCGGAGGGCGGCGGCGGTGGTGGAGTGACCGTCAACACCAGCGGCGCCTACCTGGGCGCCGCGAACATCTTCACCGTCGCGTTCCCGTGAGCGAAGCATCCGCGCGATTCACGCCCGGACCTTCGCCTTGAAACAACACCAGGGATTCGGCCCGCGACGCAGCGGCCGAATCCTTGATGGATCTGCCAGTGATGACCGCGTGGAGCCAGGAGCGTGTCGCGGTAATCGCGAAGGGGCCTTGCTTGGAGGGAGGCCCGCGTGGTCAATGCCGGGCATGAGCAAGAAGTTCCGCCCCTGGAGTGTGCAGCAGGACTTCCTGTTGCCGCCGTGCTCAGTCTGCCGGAAACAACCCCTGGGCTGCGTGTGAATACGCCTACAACGCCCCGCACCCCGGCGCGCTGCGCATGTCCCGGCCTCACGGGCCCCGGGCATGAGCCTCCGCGTGCGGCCCGTCTCCGCCGAGCTGCCGCGGGTTGCGGCGTGCGCCCCCTGCTCCACGAGCGGCCCCGGGGGTGAGCCGGGAAAGCCTCGGAGTGGGCGCTTTTCACTCTGAGAGAAGGTAGCCTTGGGGGATTCTCTTCCGCGCGAGGAACTCCGAATGGCGACAGTCCGCTTCGACGTGCAGGGCCATGTGGCGCTCATCACCCTGGACCGTCCGGAGGCGCGCAACGCGCTGGACGCGCAGATGGCGTACGAGCTGGCCGAGGCGTGGGAGCGGCTGCGCCGCGACGAGGCGCTTCGGGTGGCCATCGTCACCGGCGCGGGCGACAAGGCCTTCTGCGCGGGCGCGGACCTGGTGAAGACGATTCCGCTCCTGTCCGGGGCGCGCGAGCCGAGAGACCGCTACGAGGAGGCGCTGGTGGCGGACCGGAGCTTCGGCTGGAAGGCCATCCTGCGCGACTTCGACTGCGAGAAGCCCGTCATCGCCGCCATCAACGGCCACGCCGTGGCCGGGGGCATGGAGCTGGCGCAGGCCGCGGACCTGCGCGTGGCCTGCCACGAGGCCCTCTTCGGTCTCCAGGAGGTGAAGTGGGGCCTGTTCCCCGCGGGCGGCTCCACGGTGCGCCTGCCCCGGCAGCTTCCCCAGGCCCACGCCATGGAGCTGCTGCTCACCGGCACGCTCATCCCCGCGTCCCAGGCCTTCTCGCTCGGCTTCCTCAACCGCGTCGTCTCGCGCGAGGAGCTGCTCCCCACCGCCTTCCAGCTCGCCGAGCAGATCGCCGCCAACGGCCCGGTGGCCGTGCGCCTCATCCGCCGCGCCGTGCGCGAGTGCCAGGGGCTGCCGCTCCAGGACGCGCTGCGACGCGAGCTGGAGCTCGCCGAGCCCATCTACCAGACCGAGGACGCCGTGGAGGGCCCCCGCGCCTTCCTGGAGAAGCGCCCCGCCTGCTTCAAGGGCCGCTGAACGCCACCAGGAGACCCCCATGATGACCCACGCCCCCTACCGTCCCCTCGCCATGCGCGGCCCCAACGTGCGCGTCCAGTCCCGCCCGGATGGCGCGCTGCTCCTGGAGAGCGGCTACGCCTACGAGGACGTCGAGCGCAGCATCGTCCATGTCCTCGCGCGCCAGGCCCGCGCCCACCCAGACCGCGTCTTCCTGGCCCAGCGCGCGGCAGACGGCGCCTGGCGGCAGGCGACGTACGCGGACGTCCACCAACGCGCGCGCGCCGTCGCCCAGGCCCTGCTGTCGCGCGGGCTGGCCGAGGGGCGCTCGGTGATGATGCTCTCCGGCAGCTCCATCGAGTTCGCCGTGGTGATGCTCGGAGCCATGATGGCGCGCGTCCCCGTCGCGCCCATCAGCGTGCCCTTCTCGCTGTGGAGCACGGACCACGGCAAGCTGCGCCACGCCTTCGCCGTGTGCCGGCCCGCCGTCGTCTACGCCGATGACGCGGACCGCTTCGCCCGCGCCCTCCAGGCCCTGGACCTTGGCGGCGTGGAGGTCGTCACCGCCACGGGCACCCCGGCCGTGCCCCGGCACTCGCCGCTGTCCGCCTGGCTGGACACGGCGCCGACGCCGGCGGTGGACGACGCCATCGAGCGCATCCGCCACGACACGGTGGCCAAGTGGATGTTCACCTCGGGCTCCACCGCGCGCCCCCGCTGCGTGGCGCAGACGCAGGGGATGATGTGCCACCAGCTCGCGAGCTGGGCCGCGCTGGAGCAGCCCGCCTCGGACCGACCCGCGCCCGTCATCCTCGACTGGATGCCCTGGAGCCATGTGGGCGGCGGCAACATCGGCTTCAACCACAACCTCCTGCGCGGGGCCACCGTGTACCTGGACGAGGGCCGCCCGATGCCCGGGCTCTTCGAGCGCACCCTCGCCAACATCCAGAGCGTGTCGCCCACGGAGTTCTCCTCCGTCCCGATCGCCTTCCGCATGCTGGTGGACGCCCTGCGCACCGACGAGGCGCTGTGCCACGCCTTCTTCCGCCGCCTGGAGACGATGGCCTACGGAGGCGCCGCGCTGCCCGCGCCCGTCGCGCACGAGCTGCAAGCGCTCGCCGTGCGGACGGTGGGCCACCGCATCCCCTTCACCACCATCTATGGCGCCACGGAGACCCAGTGCATCACCCAGGTGCACTGGACCACCGACGAGACGGGGCTGGTGGGGCTGCCCCTGCCGGGCGTCCAGCTCAAGCTGGTGCCCACCGAGGACCGCTACGCCCTGCGCGTGCGAGGCCCCACGGTGACGCCGGGCCATGACCTCGAGCCGACGGGGAGGCAGGGCTTCGACGAGGAGGGCTTCTACGAGCTGGGGGACGCGGTGCGCTTCCTGGACCCGGCGCGGCCCGAGGCGGGGCTCGTCTTCGCGGGCCGGCTGGCCGAGGACTTCAAGCTCGACACCGGCACGCGCGTGGCCGCCAGCGCGCTGCGCCAGCAGGTGTTGAGCGCCACCTCGCCGCTGCTCTCCGACTGCGTCGTCTGCGGCCTGGGCGAGGAGGCCGTCGGCGTGCTGGCGTGGCTCAACCCCACCGCCATCACCACCCTGCTCGGGCCGGCCCAGGGCGATGTGCCGCCGCACGCGCGCCAGGACGTGCTGGCCCGCCTGCGCGAGGCGCTCCAGGGCCACAACCGCGCCTTCCCGGGCTCCTCCCAGGCCATCCGCCGACTGCTGCTCCTCGCGGAGCCACCGTCGTTCGACGCGCACGAGCTGACGGACAAGGGCTCCATCAATCAGCGCGTCGTCCGCGAGAATCGCGCGGAGCTGGTGCGGGAGCTGTTCGCCCCCGGGCCCGGCCCCCGCGTCCTCGTGCTGGACTGAGCGCTGTCCACGAAAGCGCCGGGCGCGCGCTCCGCCCGGCTGCTTGCGTGGACGTCAGGCGCCGACGGCCCTCGCCCCCAGGGGCAGGCCCTGGAGGAAGGTGTCGAGCGGCGCGACGAGCGCCTTCATGCCCTCGGGGGTGGTGGGCCAGTGGCCCTGCCCCGACAGCTCCACATAGGCCTTGGGGATGTCGCCGAGCTGCTCGTACGTCTTGCGGCTGTACTTCATGGGGAACATCCGGTCGTTCTGGTCATGCATGACGAGGAACGGGTAGCGCACGTCGCCGAAGGGGACGCTCTTCCGGTAGTCGGACATCACGCTGACCATGGCCCTCAGCGTGCAGCTTCCGCCCACCAGCGGGTCCTTGCCGTAGGCCTCGTTGAACTCGACGGAGTCCGACAGGCGCGAGTACTGGAGGAAGGCCTTCACCGGCACGCGCACCGTCGGCAGGAGCTTCGCCAGCCCCCGGAAGGCGCTCACCACCAGCGGCATGGCCTTGCCGGGGCTGAACTCCGTCTGGATGAACTCGCGGTCGCTCGGGTCCACGCAGGCGTACCAGGCCATGGCGTCCACCGGCGTGCGCTCGGCGGCGAGATAGGACGTCATGCCCCCGAAGCTCAGCCCGAAGGTGACGACGGGGCCGCGGAACTCCTGGCGGGCGCGCTGGATGACGTCCACCAGGTTGCGCACGTGCGCCTCCAGCGTGTAGTCGCCCAGGCCGTGGCGGTCCAGGCCGCAGCCCTCGAAGTCGAAGGTGATGACGTTGTAGCCCCGCTCGCGCAGCAGCAGCGCCGGGTAGGCGAAGAGCCGTCCGTAGGACACCGAGCCCGGCACCAGGATGATGACGGGCCGCTCGGGGCTCGCGCCCGGATAGAGGTCCAGCGCGTGAGAGCGGTTCTGTCCGCGGTACGTGCTCTCGCGCACGTGCCGCGTCCATTGCCGCAGCGTCTCCTCGCCGCCGTACCAGCGCAGCAGGTAGTTCTTCCAGTACTCGGAGCCCGAGTAGGGCAGCGGGCTGCTCACGCGCGGGGCCTCGAGATGACCTCGAAGGGCTTCCAGATGTAGTCGACGATCTCCGTCACCTTGTAGCAGGCGCGCGGCTCGGCGGACTTGAAGAAGTTGGTCGCGAAGTCCTTGCAGTGCACCTGCTTGAGCGGCCAGCGGTAGCGCTCGATGACGACGCGCCGAACCACGCCCTCGGCGTTGACGGTATAGGCGCGGTCCAGCGTGTTGGCGATGTCCTCGATTTCCGGGTCGGCCGTCACCGGGGCGTGGTCATCCAGCTCGTAGCGCACGAAGCGGTCACCGGTGCGCAGGTCCACGCGGTCCCCGGTGCGCGTGGTGACGCAGGGCTCGATGACGATGTCGGTGAAGAGCTTGAGGCCCGCGCGGGCCATGAAGCTGGGCGAGCGCACCGCGGTGAAGTACAGGCCCTTGTCCTGCTTCTCCTCGTTGTACTCGGCGTCCTCCAGCAGGGTGCGGAAGAGGAACGCCTGGTAGGTGGGGCGCAGTGCCGGGGGCAGGAACTGGGGCCCCATGTTGTGCGGCGTCACGTTCACCAGCGACACCACGGACTTTCCGCCCACCGAGCGGACCTTCAACTGAGAGGGGATGTGCTGCCGCATCTCATCCAGGTCCACCGTGAAGTGGACGATTTCGATGTCGTGCAGCTTGCCGGCGAGGGTGATGGGGAGGTCTTTCAGGCTCATGAGCGTTGGGCGTTGCGTTGGAGTGAAGAGATGACAGCTAGGAATGGAGCAGGGCCTGAAGGCGGGCGTTGACCTCGTCCTCGGACATGCCGTCCACGTCCAGGGGCGGCGCGTCCGCGGCTCGCGGCGGCTCGGCGACAGGGGCGGCGCGCTTCAGCCCCGCGAGCATCCGCTCCACGTGGTCCGCCAGGCTCAAGTCCTCGAAGAGCTGGGCCATGGGCAGCGACAGGCCCAGCTCCTTCTCCAGCACCTTCTTGAGCTGGAGCCCCGTGAAGGAGTCGAAGCCCAGCGAGATGAACGTCGCGTCGAAGCGCACGGGGTCCTCCTTGGCGAGCCGGAGGACCTGGCGGATGCGCTCCTCCAGGAAGGCCTGGAGCTGGCGCTTCGCCTTGACGGGGTCCTCTGACAGCGCCAGCGCGCCCGGGGACGCGGTGGAGCGCGCGGCAATGGGCGCCGAGCGCGGGGCCTCGAGCGGGAAGCGCCCCTCGGCGTCCGCGTGGGCGACGATGTCCGCGTAGGCCTGGGGCGCCTCCAGGTAGCGCTGGTTCATCGAGCGCAGGACGTCGCGGCTGAGGAACGGCTCCTTCTGGAGCGTGAGCACCAGGTACTGCGCGAGCCCCGTGCCCAGCAGCTTGCCCAGCATGTGGGGGCCCACGATGAAGGCGCTCTCGGCGGCGGTGATGTTCTGCTTGAGCCGCGCCATGGCGGCGTCGTACTCGCGGTCATCGAAGAAGTTGCTGATTTCGCGGCTCAGGTCCACGCAGCCGATGATGCGCAGGCCCGCCTCGGCGAAGAGCTCCGCCCACGCCTTGCGTGGCAGCAGGTGCGCCTCGGACTCCTCGTGGCGGAGCGTCTCATCCACGGTGGAGACGATGTCCGAGGCCACCAACAGGCCGCCGTTGGCCAGGTGCCGCTGGATGTTGTCCAGCACGCCGCGCTTGTCTTCAATGTGGTGGATGACCTGGAACGCCTGGATGAGCTCGTACTGGTCCGGGAACTCGTCGCGGGAGCTGTCGCGGTTGAAGAGGCGGATGCTGTCCTGGAGTCCGTGCTCCTTCACCTTGCGGGCGCCCGCCTCCACCTGCGCGAGGGTGATGTTGTAGCCATCCAGCTTGAGGTGGGCGTGGTTCTTCGCCAGGTCGATGAGGTCCGACGCGTAGCCGCAGCCGATGTCGAGCACCCGCCGGATGGAGGAGAAGTCCACCGCGCGGTAGGTGACGGCGCGCAGCTCGCGCAGGGCCTCGCCGTAGACGCGCTCGAAGTGGACGTGGTCGTCCTCGGGGAAGAGGTCCGGGTAGAAGACCTTGAGCCAGGAGAAGCCCTGGGGCACCTCACGCAGCGGGGCCCAGTGCAGGTACAGCTCCTGGCCGCGCGTGTTGAAGCGCTCGAAGGAGCGGCCGAAGTCGGAGTACACGTCCGCCACGCCCACGCTGCCCGTCTCGCTCGAGGCCTGGAGCTGCGAGGCCACGCGGACCACGGACGCCGAGGCCGACGCCACGCGCGGCTGGGGCGCGGGCGCGGCGTGCCAGTGGCGACGCCGCTGGAAGGGATACGTGGGCAGGGCCACCGTCCGTCGCGCGTACGGCTTCTCGTACTCCCCCCACGCCACCTCCACTCCCTTCACGTACAGCGCACCCAGCGCCTCCAGCGCCGTCTCCCACTCTC
>NZ_JAAIYB010000220.1 GCF_010894475.1 Myxococcus vastator | reverse complement strand
GGGTGGAGAACAGGGCCATGACGCCGCCATGGTGGAGCGGGTTGACGATGAAGAGGTGGGAGGTGGCGGGGGCCCTGTCGTAGGGAATGGCCTGGGCGCCCCGTTCCAGCTTCAGCAGGGCATTGGCGAGCGCGTCCGGGTCGCCCGCCAGCTCGGCGCCCGTCTGGTCCGCCCCGTACTCCCGTGAGCGGCTGACGGCGAGCTGGAGCAGCGTGGCGGCGATGGGCGCCACCAGCAGCAGGCCCAGGTTGGCGAAGGCGCTGCCCAGGCCGCCGCGCTCGTCGCTGTCGCTCCGGCTGAGCATGGAGCCGCCGAACCAGAAGAGCATCTGCGCGCCGTAGCTGATGATGCCGGCCAGGGTCGCCGCCACCGTGCCGATGAGGGTGTCCCGGTTGCGCACGTGGCCCAGCTCATGGGCCAGCACGCCTTCCAGCTCACGCCGGTCCAGCAGCTCCATCAGCCCCGCCGTCACCGCGATGGCGGCGTGGCTCGGGTTGCGGCCCGTGGCGAACGCGTTGGGGGCTGGCGTGGGGAGCATGTAGACCTTGGGCTTCGGCATGCCCGCGCGGGAGGCCAGCTGTGCCACCATGTCGTGCAGCCAGGGCGCCTGCGCGTAGGGCAACGGTTTGGCGCCGTGGATGGCCAGGGCAATCCGGTCGCTGAACCAGTAGGCGCCGAAGTTCATCACCACCGCGAAGACGCCGGCGAAGAGCAGGCCTCGCGGTCCGCCCAGGCGGTCGCCGATGACGAGCACCAGGGCCGTGAGCCCGGCCAGCAGCACGGTCGTCTTGAGCGCGTTGCCCAGCCGGTGCCAACCGCCGCCGCCGTGCAGCGCTGGCCGGTCCGCGCCGGCGTGGGAAGAATGGAGCGCCATGGCCGCCTCGTTTCCGGAGGCCCGCAGGGCCCTCTGGAAACGTAACCAGACGCGAGGACCCGGCAACGACGAGGGGACGGCGCCTGGTGGGCCGCCGCACCGGGGCCACTCCACCGGCACGGACGGCATCAGGAGCCGTCGTCAGCCGGTTGGGCCTTACGGACGCTCGGCCGTCGCGCCGCGCAGCGGAGCGCGCAAGCGGATGGGCGGTGAGTCCGGCGCGGGGCGGATCCACCGCTTGGGAGCGAGGCTGTCCACCTCCCGCGCGAGGTCCACGTCGGGGTCCACCAGCAGCTCCGCGGGGCGGCCGTTGAGCGACACCTGGGCGTCGACGTGGACCTGGACGCGGCCCTTGCCCTGCGCCTCGAAGTCCCGGGCGATGTGCCGCGCCAGTTGGAGGATGAGGTCCGGCTGCACCGACATCTCCCGCTCCTGGAGGCGGGTGAGGTACTGGCTGGGCGCGACGTGCCACTCCCGGTCCGACGCCGGGTCGCGGACGATGAACGTCACGCTGCCGTTCTTCTCGCGCGCCATCACCCGCCAGGAGAAGCGCATGCCCTGCTCGTGCCACAGGACATTGCCGCCGTAGAGGTGGGTGCGCAGCGGAATGGCGATTTGCAGGACGGCGTAGGCCAGGGCCAGTCCGAGCGCCACCTGGCTCTTCCAGCCGGGCGCGCTCAGGGCGGGCGTCGCGGAGGCGGCCGAAGTCGCGACGGACGTCCGGGCCAGGCGGGCGCGCAGTCCGTGGAACAGCCGCCGTGGCCAGGAGGCTTCGAAGAAGACCAGGGCCCCGGTGACCATGATGACGGGGAACATGCCAATGGGGAACAGCGCGGAGGTAGCCGCGTGGAACCCGAGCACTGCGACATAGGCGAAGGGCCGCAGCTTCCGGGTGAGGAGGAAGGCGACGATGGTGGTGTCGAAGAGGAAGCCCGACCAGGCCGCGAGGTAGGCGACCCACGGCTCGTCGAGCATGGGGCCGACGACGGGCAGGCTCGTCCGCGCCGACAGCCAGATGCTGAGCGGCTGGGCATGGAGCAGCCAGTCACCCGTCAGCTTCGCCAGCCCCGCGAAGACGTACACCACCCCCACCTGGAAGCGCAGCAGCAGCGTGCACCACGAAGGCAGCCAGTCGCCGCGCAGCGCGGGCTTGCGCCAGGCATCCACGGAGAAGGCCCGGTGCGCCGGTACGAAGAGCATCAGCCCGAGGAGCAGGCTCACCAGGTAGTAATGGTTGAGGTAGTTGCTGACGTCCACGAGCTGGACGTAGGTGAAGGCGACGAACAGCAGGCCCACCGTCACGCGGTAGAAGAGGCCCGCCGCCATGCAGAGCCCGAGCACCGCGAGCACCCCGAAGACGGCGTGCATCCACGGCGCCGGCAGCGCGGGCACCCAGCCGAAGCCCCAGTAGGTGAAGTGGAAGCGGGGGCCGGTGAACAGCACGTCCACCCAGCCATGGGCGAGGAACCGGACCGCTGAGACGAAGACGAGCAGTCCGAGCGCCACGCGGAACGCCACCAGCGCCGCGATGTCTCGCGGCGCCAGCAGCACCTTCCAGAGGCGCCCGGACGCGGGGCGCTCGCCGGACGCCACCTCAGTCATTGTCCCCTTCCACGGACTGGGGCAGTTCCAGGTCCAGCACGGTGACGAGCTCCGTCTTGAGCACGTCCGTCACGCTCTTGATGGCGTCGTACAGCGCACGCACCGCGGCCTTGTCCTGGGCCAGGACCGTCGCCAGGTCTTCACCTGGAACGGCCTCGATGCCCGCCGCCGCCGCCGCGTTGCGCTCGCGCAGCTTCGCCGCCAGCGCGCCGGCGCCCGAGGCCTCGAGCAGGTCGTCGAAGCCCGTGCCAGCGAAGCCCTCACCGCAGCCCTCCGTGATGCGCCGGTAGCCCACCAGGTTGGCCCGGAGGTTCGCCTTCGAGCGCGCCGCGAACTGCGACTCCAGGTGCTCGGGGCAGGTGGACGTGGCGCAGTCACGCAGCGCCAGCGGCCGTGCCACCTTGAGGTCCTTCACCTCGCGCTCGAAGTAGAAGATGGCGTCGCTCAGGGAGTTCAGCGCCGCCTGCGTGGAGGGGTACACGGCGTTGCCGGAGCCCGCCGTCGTCAGCGTCTGCGCGAAGTTGCCCTGGTCCGCCGCCCACGCGTTCACCAGCGCGTCCGCGCGGCGCTGGACGTCGGCGGCCACCACGGCGGCGTAGGCCCGCTTGCGCTCGGCCCGCTCGTCCGCGGAGAGCGCCGCCCACGAGCCCTGGGACACGATGACGGAGGTGCCGGGGCAGGCGGTGTCGGTGCCCTCGAAGAAGAGCAGGTACTCCAGCGCGTACAGGCCGCGGCGGCTCACCAGCGCGCTGTCGAAGCCCTCCGACTCGTAGCTGCGGTTGACGAGCTGCTCCTCGATGGCGCACCGGCTGACCAGGGGCCACGAATAGATGTTGTCGCGAATCTCCGCGCCGCCCGGGAGGCTGCGGGGCGCGGCGGGGCCGAACTGCATCACCTCCGCCACCTGCCACACGTCCATGGCCTGGTGGTAGGCCGCGCGCGCGGCGTCTCGCGTGGTGGCCTCCGGCGTGGCCGCGTGGGCCGCGACGGCGCTCTGCAGCGCGGTGGCCGCCGTCTGGAACTCACGGGCCGTCTGCAGCACACAGGCCCCGGACGACTCCAGCAGCGCGGCGCGCGTCGCGGCCACCGTGCCGTCGGGATTGTCCGTCCCGGCGTCCGGCGCGGGCACCTGGTCCGACTTGCAGGCCGACAGTGAAAGGAGCGCGGGAACCACGAGCGCGATGGCGCTCGCACGCAGGACGTAGAGGGGGCGCGATGACTCGGTGTTCATGGCCCGGCTCGCTACCACGCCGATGTTGTTAATGACAATCAACTTCAAAATTTCCAGAAGAAACGTGTTCGTCCCCACAGCTTGGGTGTTGACCCGCCGGGGTCTTCGGAGTACGAGGCCACCGCGACGAAACTGATAACGATTATCGTTTGCAGTTCGAGTGGATCCCGAGGAGGGGAAGACATCATGTTGAAGACGGTAAAGCACCGCAGCTTCCTGGTGCGTGGGGCCGCGCTGGCGCTCACGCTGGCGTGCATGACGGGTTGTGGCGACGATGAGCCCACGCCGACCCCGACGCCCGACGCGGGCACCCAGGCGGATGCCGGGACGACCCCGGACTCGGGCACGAACCCGCCGCCCGACGCTGGCACCGGCCCGCTGGACAGCGACATCGCGGTGGTCCGCTTCAACGAGGATGGTACGCACGACACGACGTTCGGTGCGGGCGGCGTGACGCACGTGGACTTCGGCACCGGCCGCGACGGCACGCGTGACTCGCTGTGGGACGTGCGCGTGGACGCCACGGACCGCATCGTGCTGTTCGGCAACAAGCGCGCGGACGGCACGCGCGCGGACACCGACCGCGTGGTGGCCCGGCTGACGGCGACGGGCGCGCTGGACACGACGTTCGGCTCGGCCCAGACGCCCAACGGGTTCAGCGTCCTCAACCTGTCCAACCTGAACGACGGCATGCGCTACGGCTTCATCCAGCCGGACGGGAAGATCATGACGTCCGGCTACACGTCCATGCCCACGGGCGTGGGGGCGCAGGCGGCCAACCGCATCGTGCTGCAGCGCCTGAACGACGACGGCAAGGCGGACGACACCTTCGGCTGGAAGGGCGTCGTGACGTCCGCGCCGTTCCAGGCGCAGAGTGAGTCGAACCCCGAATGGGGCATGGCGGAGGCCTACGCCGCGGGCCTGCAGTCCAACGGCGGCTACGTGACGACCGGCTACGGCCGCTCCGCGTCCTCTGGCACGGTGGACCTGGTGTCCTTCCGCTACACCGCCACGGGCGCGCTGGACCCGACGTGGGGTACGGGCGGCGCGGTGGTGCTGGACCTGGCCGGTGACAATGACCGCGGCCGCAACCTGGTGGTCCTGAACGACGACCGCGTCCTGCACGTGGGCAGCGGCACGCCGAGCGCGCAGAACATCCAGGCCCTCCTCCTGATGCAGACGCCGGACGGCCAGCCGGACACGACCTTCGCGCCGGAAGGCTACAAGACCTACGGCTTCGAGCGCCCGGAGCAGGCCTTCTTTGGCGTGGCCAAGTCGGCGGACGGCAACTGGGCGGCCGCGGTGGGGTACCGCGCCGGTGGCAGCGGGAACGTCGACGCCATCCTGGCCATCATCCCGACGGGTGGCACGGGCACGGAGGTGGTCAAGGCCACGCCCATCTCCGCCACGGCGGACGACCGCTTCTGGTCCGTCACCTTCGACACGCAGAACCGCATCTACGCGGCGGGCTTCGTGAACGAGGGTGGCGACAACCAGATGGTGGTGGCGCGCTTCACCACCGATGGCAACCTGGACCCGACCTTCGGCACCAGCGGCATCGCGAAGATCAACGTCGCGACCGCGGCCACCGAGGAGACCGCTCGCGGCATCGCCATCCAGACGGATGGAAAGATCGTCATCGGCGGCCCTGTCGAGAAGCAGTAATCGCTGACGCAGTGTAGAAGCAGGAGCCGGGGATGGCGGTCCGCGCGCGGGCGGGCCACCCTCCCCGGCTCCTGGCTTTTTGAGTCGTCGGACATCCCGGTCGAGACAAGGTCGAAACGCTTCAGATGGCACTGTTCGAGCAGAAGCTGATGTGGGCGCGGAGCTGGACACTTCCGGCGCTCTTGCTGGCATGGGCCTCCCCGGCCGCGGCGCAGTCCGAGCCGCCCCATGACGCCGCCGCCGCCGTGGCTCCCGAGCCGTCGCAGGTGCAGGACGCCGCCGCCGTGGCTCCCGAGCCGCCCCAGGACGCCGCCGCCGCCGTGGCTCCCGAGCCGTCGCAGGTGGAGGACGTCGCCGCCGAGGCGCCGCGGCTGGCCGAGCCCGCGCAGGCGCCCGTGGGCGACGCGCCGCTGGCCACCGAGGCCCCCGCGAGCGAGCCGCTGGTGCTGGAGCCCTCACCTGAGGCGGTGGAGAAGAAATTCGAGAGCGTGGTGGTGGGCACCTCGGAGGCGCGCACGAGCGGCTCCATCCACGTGCTCAAGCCCGCGCAGCTGGAGCGCTTCGAGCGCGATGACCCGGCCGCCATCCTCCAGACGGTGCCCGGAGTGTACTCCCGCGGCGAGGACGGCTTCGGCCTGCGGCCGAACGTGGGGCTGCGCGGCGTCAATCCGGACCGCAGCAAGAAGGTCACCCTGCTGGAGGACGGTGTCCTCTTCGGCCCCGCGCCGTACTCCGCGCCGGCGGCCTACTACTTCCCGCTGGCCACGCGCATGCAGCGCATCCGCGTGCTCAAGGGGCCCTCGGCCATCCAGCAGGGACCGCAGACGGTGGGCGGCTCCGTGGAGTTCCTCACCCGGGACATCCCCGCCTCCGAGTCCGCCTGGCTGGACGTGGCGGGCGGCGAGTACCTCTACGGCAAGGCCCACGGCGTCTTCGGCGCCAGCACCGAGCGCGCGGGCTTCCTGCTCGAAGGCGTCCACCTGCGCAGTGACGGCTTCAAGGAGCTGGACACCGTGGGCGGCGACACGGGCTTCACCCGCAACGAGTGGATGGCCAAGGGCCGCTACCTGCTCGTCCCCGAGGGCCCGGTGCGCCAGACGCTCCAGCTCAAGCTGGGCTACTCGGACGAGGACTCGAACGAGACGTACCTGGGCCTGAGCAGCGCGGACTTCGCCGCCGCGCCGCTGCGCCGCTACGTCGCGAGCGCCCTGGACCACATGAAGTGGCACCGCACGCAGGTGGTGCTCAGCCACGAGCTGGAGGCGGGCGGGCTGGCCGTGACGACGTCCGTCTACCGGCATGACCTGAGCCGGGCGTGGCGCAAGGTGAACCGCTTCCGCGGCGCCTCCATCGCCAGCGTGCTGGCGGACCCCACGAGCGCGCGCAACGCCATCTATTACGGCGTGCTCACCGGCGAGCTGGACACGGCGTCCACCCAGGACGCGCTGCTCATCGGCCCCAACGACCGCACCTACGTGTCCCAGGGGCTCCAGAGCGTCGCCCGCTGGACGGCCACCACCGGGCCGCTGAGCCACAACCTCGAGCTGGGCGCGCGCTTCCACTACGACAGCATCCGCCGCCTCCACACCGAGGATGCCTTCCTGATGCAGGGCGGCCAGCTCGTGCGGACCAGCGAGCCCACGTACACCACGGCCGACAACAAGGACTCCACGCACGCCATCGCCCTGCACGCGACGGACGCCATCGGCTGGGGCCCGCTGGTGCTGACGCCGGGCGTGCGCATGGAGATCATCCGCTCGGCCTCGCGCAACCACCTGACGGGCACCGAGGCGAGCGGCGCGGTGGAGGTGCTCATGCCGGGCATGGGCGTCTACGGCGCGCTGACGCGCGAGCTGGGCCTGTTCGCGGGCGCCTATCGTGGCTTCTCGCCCCCGGCGCCTGGACAGCCGGACGCGGTGCTGCCGGAGAAGAGCATCAACTATGAGGCTGGCGCGCGGTGGACCCGCCGTGGCGAGCGGCTCGAGGCGGTGGGCTTCTTCAACGACTACTCGAACCTCACCGACATCTGCACGTTCTCCAGCGGCTGCCTCAACGACGACCTGGACCGACAGACGGACGCGGGCAAGGCCTTCATCTACGGCCTGGAGGTCTTCGGCGAGAAGACCTTCCGCCCGGGTGGTGGCGTGACGTTCCCCGTCTCGCTGTCCTACACCTTCACGCGCACGCGGCTGCGCGAGGACTTCCAGTCGGCGGACCCGCAGTTCGGCAACGTGCGCGCGGGCGACGAGCTGCCCTACGTGCCCCGGCACCAGCTCTACGCCACCGCGGGCGTGGAGACGGCGTGGGGTGGCCTGGCCCTGAGCGCCTTCTACGTGGATGCCATGCGCGAGCAGGCGGGGCAGGGCGAGGCGCCGCCGGAGCAGCGGACGGACGCGCTGCTGACGTTCGACGTCAACGCGAGCTGGCACTTCTCCCGCTGGGGGCAGCTGTACCTGAGCGCGCGCAACATCCTGGACGAGCAGGCCGTGGTGTCGCGCCGTCCCTACGGCGCGCGGCCCAACGCGCCTCGGACCGTCATCGTGGGCGTCAAGATGGGCATCTAATCTAGAGGTAGAAGCGGTCCGTCACGCCCGCGGTGCGCTGGAGGATGGCGCTCCAGCCCAGCCACAAGACGATGCCGCTGGCGTCCGCCTTCGCTTCCGCGCCGAGGGCGCCCAGCGAGCCCGTGCACCCGGCCAGGGTGAAAAGTCCTGAATCGGTCAGGTGGGTGAGGAGGGCGCGCAGCGTGGGCATCCCGCGCGACTCGAAGCGGTGGGTGACGTCGTCGCGACCCGTGAAGTCCGGGTCGTCGAGCGCCCCATCGAGGAAGCGCTCCAGGGCCCACCAGAAGAGGTACACCTCCGCCCTGCGGCCAGACGCCACGGCCGCTGCGGCGATGGACAGGCCCTGATGCACGCGGTCGTAGTCACCGCTGTGCAGGAAGACAACCACGTGGGTCGGGGAGGGGTTCACGCCGCGCTCATACCGCCCACAAGGCGCCAGCGTCCACCCACACGCCGGGACTGACCGCCCGGACCCTTTGGCTTGCGCCTTGGCCGCCGTGCTTGCTAGGAAACCTCGGTCATTCGGGCACTTACGCGCCGTGGCCCCCTGGGCGGACCGGACTCCAACGAGATGGGCGAAGACCTCACAGCCAGACGCAAGGACGCGCATCTCGACCTTTGCGCCACGGGCGACGTCGAACCCACCGGAAACAGCACCCTGCTGGAGTGCGTCAAGCTGGTGCACTGCGCGATGCCGGAGATGGCCGTGGAGGACGTGGACCTGTCCACGGCCTTCCTGGGCAAGCGGCTGCGCTCCCCGCTGCTCGTCACCGGGATGACGGGTGGGACGGAGCGTGCGGGCGCGGTGAACCGCGACCTGGCGCTGCTCGCCGAACGCCACGGCCTGGCCTTTGGTGTCGGCAGCCAACGCGCCATGTCGGAGGACGCCTCGCGGGCCGCGTCCTTCCAGGTGCGGCAGGTGGCGCCCACGGTGGCGCTCCTGGGCAACATCGGCATGTTCCAGGCCATCCGGCTGGGCGTGGACGGAACGCGTCGGCTGGTGGACGGCATCGGCGCGGACGGGCTGGCGCTGCACCTCAACGCGGGGCAGGAGCTGACGCAGCCGGAAGGCGACCGGGACTTCCAGGGCGGCTACCGCGTGGTGGAGCTGCTGGTGCGGGCCTTTGGCGACCGGCTGCTGGTGAAGGAGACGGGCTGCGGCATTGGCCCGGACGTCGCGCGGCGGCTGGTGGACCTGGGCGTGCGCAACCTCGACGTGTCGGGCCTGGGCGGGACGTCCTGGGTGCGCGTGGAACAACTTCGCGCGTCGGGCGTACAGGCACAATTGGGAGCGGAGTTCAGCGCGTGGGGCATCCCCACGGCGGCGGCGTTGGCCACCGTGCGCCGGGCCGTGGGCCCGGACGTCCACCTGGTGGCGAGCGGCGGCCTCCGCACGGGACTGGACGCGGCGAAGGTGCTGGCGTTGGGGGCGGACCTGGCGGGCATGGCGCTGCCGTTGTTCCGCGCGCAGCAGGCGGGCGGGCTCGCGGCGGCGGAGGCGGCGCTGGAGGTCATCCTGGCCAGCCTGCGGCAGGCGCTGGTCCTGACGGGTAGCAGAAGCTGCGCTGAACTGAGACAGCGGCCCCGGGTGCTCACCGGAGAGTTGAAGGATTGGTTGGCGGCGCTGTAGAGGGTGGCCGCGCCGAAGTCTGGAAGGAAGAACATGTCTGACACCGTGACGTCCCGGCTCCCCGGGTTCCACAAGCTGCCGATGGAGGAGCGCCACGCGCACCTCTCCCGCATGTTCCAGCTCACGCCCGAGGACCTGCAGCAACTGCTGGGCTCGGAGGCGCTCCAGCCTGTCCTGGCGAACCAGATGATTGAGAACGCGGTGGGGACCTTCTCCCTGCCGCTGGGGCTGGGCCTCAACCTCCAGGTCAACGGACGCGACTACCTGGTGCCCATGGCGGTGGAGGAGCCGTCCGTCGTGGCGGCGGTGTCCTTCGCGGCGAAGATTGTCCGGGAGTCGGGCGGCTTCATGGGTGAAGCCGACCCGTCGCTGATGATTGGCCAGGTGCAGGTGTCACGCTACGGCGACCCGACGGTGGCCACCGAGCGCCTCCTGGCGCACAAGGAGCAGATCCTCGCGCTGGCCAACAGCTTCCACCCGGCCATGGTGGCGCGTGGCGGCGGGGCGAAGGACGTCGAGGTTCGCGTGCTGCCGGCCCCGGAAGGCCCGCGCGGCGAGCCGCTGCTCATCGTCCACCTCATCGTCGACGCCCAGGAGGCGATGGGGGCCAACCTCATCAACACCATGGCGGAGGGCGTGGCGCCGCTCATCGAGCAGATTACCGGCGGCAAGGTGTACCTGCGCATCCTCTCCAACCTGGCGGACCGCCGGCTGGCGCGCGCCATGTGCCGCATCCCCATCCCGCTGCTGGCGGACTTCGAGATGCCGGCCGAGGAGATCGCCGAGGGCATCGCCCAGGCCAGCCGCTTCGCGGAAGCCGACCCGTACCGCGCCGCCACGCACAACAAGGGCGTGATGAACGGCATCGACGCGGTGGCCATCGCCACGGGGCAGGACTGGCGTGCCATTGAAGCGGGCGCGCACGCGTTCGCCTGCCGTAACGGGCAGTACCGGCCGCTGTCCACCTGGTACCTGGAAGAGGGGCACCTGGTGGGCCGCATCGAGCTGCCCATGGCGCTGGGGACGGTGGGCGGGCCCATCAAGATCCACCCGGGCGTGCAGATGGCGCTCAAGCTGATGCAGACCTCGTCGGTGCGCGAGCTCGCCATGGTGTTCGCGGCGGTGGGCCTGGCGCAGAACTTCGCGGCGCTCCGTGCGCTGGGGAGCGTGGGCATCCAGAAGGGCCACATGGCGATGCACGCGCGCTGCGTGGCGGTGACGGCGGGCGCGCGGGGCGACTGGGTGGAGAAGATCGCCAACCTGCTGGTGAAGGCGGGCCACGTGAAGGTGGAGAAGGCCCGCGAACTGCTAGCCAGCCTCCCCGCCGAGGATGCCGCGGCCGCGACCGGCACCACTGTCTGACGCCGTGGCGCCTCGTTCAGAATCCTTGTCGGCCTTTGGCGCCGGCAAGGTCATCCTGCTGGGTGAGCACAGCGTCGTGTACGGGCACCCGGCCCTGGCCGGGCCGTTGTCGCAGGGCGTGACGGCGCGCGCCGTGCCCGCCAAGGCGTGTCAGCTCGCGTTGCCCTCCACGCTCAGCCGTCCGCAGCGGGCGCAGCTCACGGCGGCGTTCGCCCGGGCCGCGGAGGCCACGGGCGCGCCGCCGGTGAAGGTGTCGCTGGAGGCGGACCTGCCGCTGGCGGTGGGCCTGGGGAGCTCGGCGGCGCTGTCGGTGGCGTGCGCGCGGTTGCTGCTCCAGGCGGCGGGGAAGGTGCCCACGCCGAAGGACGCGGCGCGTGTGGCGTGGGCGATGGAGCAGGAGTTCCACGGCACGCCGTCCGGGGTGGACCACACCACGAGCGCGGCGGAGCAGCTTGTGTTGTACCGGCGCAGGCCAGGGGCCGCGAAGGGGACGGGGCAGGTGGTGGAGAGCCCCAGGCCCTTGCACGTGGTGGTGACGCTCGCGGGTGAGCGCAGCCCCACGAAGAGGACGGTGGGGGCGCTGCGGGAGCGGCAGGCCCGCTGGCCGTCGCGCTACGAGCGCCTGTTCGCGGAGATTGGGCGGGTGTCCTCGGAGGGCGCGAAGGCGGTGGCGGCGGGTGACCTGGAGGCGCTGGGCGACGCGATGAACGTCAACCAGGGCCTGCTCTCGGCGCTGGGCCTGTCGTCGCCGCCGTTGGAAGAGATGGTCTACCGGTTGCGGGAGCTGGGGGCGCTGGGCGCCAAGCTGACCGGGGCCGGTGGAGATGGTGGGGCCGTCATTGGCCTGTTCCTGGAGCCCAAGCCCGTGGTGACGAAGCTCACCCGGCTGGGCGTGCGCTGCTTCAGCAGCCAGCTCGCGGGACCGCGGGCGTCGTGAGTCCTCCCATGAAAGCCACAGCTCTGGCGCATCCCAACATCGCCCTGGTGAAGTACTGGGGGAAGCGGGACGACGCGCTGATTCTTCCGCATCAGTCCAGCCTGTCCCTCACGCTGTCGCCGCTGTCGGTGACGACCACGGTGGAGTTCGGCGCCGCGAGCGACCAGGTGGAGCTCAACGGGCACACCGCGAAGGGCAGCGAGCGCGACCGCGTGCTGCGCCTGTTGGAGTTGGTGCGCGCACAGGCGAAGGGCGAACTGGGCCCGGCCAAGGTGGTGTCGCGCGGGGACTTCCCCATGGCGGCGGGCCTGGCCAGCAGCGCGGCGGGCTTCGCGGCGCTGGCGGTGGCGGGGCGCGCGGCGGCGGGACTGCCGTCGGAGCCTCGCGCGGCCAGCATCCTGGCGCGCCTGGGCAGCGGCTCCGCGTGCCGGAGCGTGCAGGGCGGGTTCTGCGAGTGGCAGCGCGGCGAGCGTCCGGATGGTGAGGACAGCTTCGCGGTGCAGCGCTTCGACGCGGCGCACTGGCCGGACGTGCGCATGGTGGTGGCGATTCTCGACCGCGGCGAGAAAGAGGTGAAGTCGCGGGACGGGATGAAGCACACGGTGGACACCAGCCCGTACTACCCGGCGTGGGTGAAGGACGCCGAGGCGGAGGTGGTGCACGTGCGCGAGCACATCGCCCGGCGAGATTTGCAGGCCCTGGGTGAGCTGTGTGAGCGGAACGCGTGGCGGATGCACGCGACGTCCTTCGCGGCGAATCCGCCGCTGAGCTACATGAACGCTGGGACGTTGGCGCTCATCCAGCACCTGAAGGAGCAGCGCAAGAAGGGCATCCCGGTGTGGTTCACGCTGGACGCGGGACCGAACCCGGTGCTGCTGACGGACGCCGCGCACGAGGTGGCCGCGGAGGCGCTGGCCCGCGCGTGCGGCGCGGTGGACGTGATTCGCTGCGTGCCGGGTGGTGACGCGGAGCTGAAGGCGGAGCACCTCTTCTGATGGAGCGCGCCCTCTCCGCGCCGGGGAAGTTGTTCCTCTCCGGGGAGTACGCCGTGCTGTGGGGCGGCGTGGCGCGGTTGGCGGCTGTGGCGCCGCGCACGTCCGCGTACGTCCGCCGCCGTGCGGATGCCCGGGTGCACGTGTGCCTGGAAGAGGGCACGCTCGCGGGGAGCACCACGCCGCTGGGCGTGCGCTGGGAGCGGGAGGTCCCGGCGGGGTTCGCCTTCGTGGCGCGGGCGCTGGACGAGGCGCTTCGTGCGCATGGGCGCGCGAGTCAGGGCTTCGACCTGGCGGTGGCGCCGTCCGCGGTGGGACCGAACGGGCAGAAGCTGGGCATGGGCGGCAGTGCGTGCGCGACGGTGCTGGCGGCGGAAGGCGCGCGCTATGTGCTGGAGGAGCGCTACGACGCGCTGAAGCTGGCTTTGTTGGCGCACACGCTGGGGC
>NZ_JAAIYB010000021.1 GCF_010894475.1 Myxococcus vastator | reverse complement strand
CCCAGGCGCCTGCCGTCCTCCCCGACGCGGAGGCCACGCTCGCCTACGCGCGGAGCGTGCTGGAGGCCGAGGCCCGCGCCATCCTTGGCGTGACGGAGCGTCTGGGAGCCGACTTCCTGCGCGCCGTGCAACTGGTGCGTGACTGCGCGGGCCAGGTCATCGTCACGGGCATGGGCAAGGCGGGCCACATTGGCCAGAAGCTGTCCGCCACCCTGGCCTCCACGGGCATCCGCTCCGTGTATCTCCACCCCGCGGAGGCGGTGCACGGGGACCTGGGCCGCGTGGGCCGGGGCGACGTCATCCTCGCGCTGTCCAACAGCGGCTCCACGGAGGAGTTGATTCGCCTGCTCCCGTCCTTCAAGCGGATGGAGACGCCCGTCATCGCCCTCACCGGCGACGCGAAGAGCCCGCTGGGCCGGGGCGCGGATGTGGTGCTGGACATCGGCGCCATCGCGGAGGCGTGCCCCATGGGCCTCGTGCCCACGGCCTCCACGGCCGCGCTGCACGCCATGGGTGACGCGCTGGCCATGACGGTGCTGCGCTCGCGGCCCTTCGGCACGGAGGACTACGCGCTGCTGCACCCGGGCGGGAAACTGGGGCGCTCCGTGCAGCGCGTCTTCGAGCTGATGCGGACCGGAAACGCCAACCCACTGGTGCGCGACACCTCGCCCCTGTCCGCGGTGGTGGCGGTGATGACGAAGACGCCGGGCCGTCCGGGCGCCGCGTGCGTGGTGGACAAGGCCGGGAAGCTGGTGGGCATCTTCACCGACGGCGACTTGCGCCGCCGCGTGGAGGCGGGCCTCACCGACTTCACCGTGCCCGTGCGCGAGCTGATGGGGAAGAACCCGCGCTGCGTGACGCCGGAGACGCTGGTGCTGGCCGCGACCACGCAGATGCGCGAGCTGCGCGTGGACCAGCTCCCCGTGGTGGACGTGGAGGGCCGCGCAGTGGGCCTGCTGGACGTGCAGGACCTGCTGGCCGCGAAGTTCGTCTGAGGCGTGGGCCGCGGGGCCTCCGCGCGGTCCTGCTGGACGTGCAGGACCCGCTGGCCGCGAAGTGCGTCTGAGGCGTGGGCCGCGCGGGCCTGCTGAACGTGCAGGACCCGCTGGCCGCGAAGTGCGTCTGAGGCGCGCGAGCGCTACTTGCCCAGCTTCGCCTGCAGGCTGGCCCTGTTGGGATATTCCGGCGCGTCCGTGGCGAGCTTCTCCCAGAGCGCCTTGGCGCCCTTGTCGTCGCCCTTGGCCTTGAGCGTGTCGCCCAGCTTCTCCACGGCGTGCGGATCGCTCTGCACGGCCACGCCCCACACGCGCGCCGCCATGGGGCGCTCCAGGCCCACCAGGGCCCAGGCCATGCCCGCCTTCGCGCGCCCGTTCTCCGGCTGGAAGGGCACCACGCGGGTGTAGTTGGCGAGCGCCTCCTGGTAGCGGCCCTTCGCCAGGTGCTCCTCGCCCTCGTCCACCAGCTTCGCCAGGCCCTGCTCCAGCTCCGGCGTGCGCTCGGTGTTCTTCACCGCGTCCACCATCTCCTGCGACAGCGGCCGGGGCGCATCCGGCGCGGCGGCCGCGGGCGCCTGCGACAGGCGGATGCGGCGGTCCTCCGCGCGCGAGGCCAGCAGTTGCTTGCGGCCCCCCGCCTTCACCGTCTCCTCCACCAGCGCCACCATCCGCTTCGCCATGGGCGCGCGGAACGAATCGGGGTACGTGGTGGCGACCGCCTCGAAGCCCTCGCCCGCCTGCTTCAGCGCCGCCACGTCATCGCCCTTCGTCTCGAAGAGCAGCGCCGCGCGCGCGTAGAGGGCGTCCTCGTGCCGGGGCTCCACCTCCAGCACCGCCTCATAGGCCACCAGCGCCTTGCCGCTGTCATTGGACAGGTAGAGCGCGTTGGCCTGCATCACCGCCACGTCCAGCACCGGCGCCAGCGCCGCGCGCGCACAGGCCGCCGCGCCCGCGGTGTCACCCTTCTTCGCGCGCGCCTGCGCGGCCGCGCCCATGTCCTCCACCGGCATGTTCGGGGTGAAGCCGCAGCCCGCCGCCTCCGGGGTGGGTACCGCGGCCTTGCCCAGCTTCTTGCGCTGCGCCAGGAACAGCTCCCGCGTGGGCTGCGCGCGCGCCAGGGCCTGCTGGAGGTACGTGCTGGCCTCCGCGTTGCGGCCGTTCACGTAGTACAGGCGGCCCAGCGACGCGGCGATTTCGAAGGTCTTCTCCCGGTCCGCCAACCCCTCCGTGGAGTCGAGCTGGCGCAGCAGCTCCTCCGCGGACGGAGGCGCCCGGCCCGTGCCCGACATGGGCGGGTGGCCCGGGGGCAGCTGCTCCGGGTTGATGCTGGGAGCCACGCCCTCCGTCGGCGGGTGGCCCTCCGGCATGCCCGCAGTGGCGGGCGAGGCCGTGGTCCCCGGGGGGATGACCGGGTGATTGGGAGGCAGCGTCGAGGGCTCGGCGGTCAACAGCGCCGCGGTGGCCAGGGCCAGGGACAGGTTCATGTGTCGTTGCTCGAGTAGCTCGCTTCGGGCCACCACGTGGCCTCGCTCCTGCGGACATCCTGCGGGGCGAGTTTCCCGAGGAGCTCCTTCACCGGCATCCCCAGTACCGGATGACGCAGGTGGGGCGCCAGTTCCACGAGCGGCTCCAGGGCGAAGCGGCGCTTGTGCAGCTCCAGGTGGGGCACCTGGAGCGTGGGGTCGGCCACCACCTGTCCCTCCCAGAAGAGGATGTCCAGGTCGATGGTGCGCGGGCCCCAGCGCACGTCCCGGCGGCGGCCCAGGTCCTTCTCAATCTGCTGGAGGATGCAGAGCAGCCGCTGCGGCGGCAGGCCACACTCCAGGGCCACCACCGCGTTGAGGAAGCGCGGCTGCGGCGGCCCCACGGGGGCGCTGTCGAAGAGCGAGGAGCAGTGGAGCACCGCCACCGCGTCGATGCGGGACAGCGCGGACAGGGCGGCGACGAGGTGATTCTCGCGCTCTCCCTCATTGGAACCCAACCCGACGTAGACAGTGTCGCTCACGGCTCCAGCTCAACAGGGTTCACCAGGGTTCCGATTCCCTCCAGCTCCACCTCCACCGTGTCCCCGGCCGACAGCTTCCCCACGCCCGACGGCGTCCCGGTGCTGATGATGTCCCCGGGCAGCAGCGTCATGATGTGGGAGATGAACGACACCAGGCGCGCGGGGCTGAAAATCATGTCGGACGTGCGGCTGTCCTGGCGCACCTGCCCGTTCACCCGGCACACAATCTGGAGGTCGTCGGGGGACAGGCCCGTCACCGCCCACGGCCCCGCGCACGCGAAGGTGTCGTAGCCCTTGGCGCGGGTGTGCTGAATCTCGCGGCGCTGGACGTCACGCGCCGTCACGTCGTTGAAGCAGGTGAGGCCCCAGATGGCGCGCGCGGCGGTGGACGCGTCGGCGTTCTTCAGCTTCTCGCCAATGACGAGCGCCAGCTCCGCCTCGTAGTGGACCTCCTGGCTCGCCTTGGGGATGCGGATGGGCGAGCCCGTGCCGTTGAGCGCCGTGGAGGGCTTGGTGAAGATGAGCGGCTCGGGCGGCACCGGCTTGCCCATCTCCTCCGCGTGCTTGCGGTAGTTCTGGCCGATGCAGACCACCTTGGACGCGTCCGAGGGCACCAGCAGCGTCAGCGAGGACAGCGAGCGGTGGATGCCCGTCTCCTTCGCGCCGGCCCAGGGCGCGGCGGTGAGGACCACCACCTCGGAGCCCTCCACCCGGCCGTGGTGCGCACGGCCCTCGTGCAGGAAGCGGCAGTAGCGCGCGGTCGTCATGAAGTCCTCTGGAAGCCGAGCACGTCGGCCATGTCATGGAGACCCGGCGCGCGCCCCGCCACCCAGCGCGCGGCCCTCAGCGCGCCCGCGGCGAACTGGTCTCGGTTGGTGGCGCGGTGCGTGAGCTCGATGCGCTCACCTTCGCCAAGGAAGTACACGGTGTGCTCGCCCACCACGTCGCCGCCGCGGAGCGTCTGCACGCCAATCTCGCGCGTGGGCCGCGCACCCAGCTGCCCATGCCGCGCGAAGGTGAGGTCCTCCTGGGTGCGCCCCAGGGCCTCCGCCAGCACGTCCGCCAGCCGCAGCGCGGTGCCGCTGGGCGCGTCCTTCTTCATGCGGTGGTGCGCCTCCAGGACCTCCACGTCGAACCCCGGCCCCAGCACCCGCGCCAGCTCCGCGGCCATGCGGATGACCAGGTTGACGCCCACCGACATGTTCGGCGCGGCGACGATGGGCACCGTCTTCGCGCTCTGGGCCAGCGCCGCGGACGCCTCCGGCGTGAAGCCGGTGGAGCCCACCACCAAAGCCACGCCGCGCGCGGCGCACACCTGCGCGTGCGCCACGCTCAGCTCCGCGCTGGTGAAGTCGATGACGACGTCCGCCCGCGCGGCGTCCAGCGCCCGCTCCAGGCTGTCCACCACCGTCACGTCCACCGGGCCCAGCCGCGTGGCCACCCCGGCGTCCTGGCCCACCGAGGCGCTGCCCGGCCGCGCCGTGCCGCCCACCACCCGCAGGTCTCCCGAGTCGCGCGCCAAGCGAAGCAACGTGCTGCCCATGCGGCCGGTGATGCCGGTGATGACGGTGCGAATCATGTCTGCCGCGCTCCAGGTAACGGCGAGGTGCGAGAAAGCTCAGCCCGTGAGCAGGCCCAGCTGGCGCAAGGTGTCGCGAAGCTTCGCGGCGTTGGGCTCGGTCATCTGCACCAGGGGCAACCGCACTTCGGGCCCGAACAATCCCATCACGTGCAATCCCCACTTCACGGGCGCGGGGCTGGACTCGATGAAGAGCAGGCGGTGCAGCTCATTCATCCGCACCTGGAGGTCGCGCGCCACCGCGATATTCCCCGCGCGCGCCGCCGCCACCAGGTCCGCCATCAGCCGCGGCGCCACGTTGGAGGACACGGAGATGACGCCCTTGCCACCGCAGGCGATGAAGGGCAGCACGGTGAAGTCGTCGCCGGACAGGAGCGTCATCCGGTCACCGCACTTCTCCAGGATGTCGATGGCCCGCGGCATGCTGCCGGTGGCCTCCTTGAGCGCCACCACCTCCGGGATGTCACACAGCCGCAGCACCGTGTCGGGCAGCAGGTCCACGCCCGTCCGGCCCGGCACGTTGTAGGCGATGATGGGGAAGCCCGGGTGCGCCTTGGCCACCGCGCGGTAGTGCTCCAGCAAGCCCGCCTGCGTGGGCTTGTTGTAGTACGGCGTGACGATGAGCGTGCCGTCCGCGCCCGCCTCGCGCACGCGGCGCACGCCTTCGATGGTCTCCGCGGTGCTGTTGGAGCCGGCGCCGCCCACCACCGTCACGCGGCCCTTCGCCTCCTCCACCACCACCTTCACCGCGCGGGCCCGCTCGTCGGCCGTCATCGTGACGGCCTCGCCCGTGGTGCCCATGGGGACCAGCACGCTGGTGCCCCCCTCAATCTGCTGGCGGACCAGCGCCCGGTAGGCGGGCTCGTCGAGCGCTCCGTCGCGGAACGGAGTGGCCAGCGCCGTCATGGAGCCTTCGAAGGTCTTCATGCCGGCGCTTATACGTTCAGGCCCGCTCGCCGCGCCAGAGATCCTCGATGCGCTCGCGCTCCCGGACCACGCGCCACGCCTCACCGTCCACCAGCACCTCGGCCGGGCGTGGCCGGGAATTATAGGTGGACGACATACTCATGCCGTACGCGCCCGCGCTCATGAAGGCGAACAACTCGCCTGCCTGCGGGAGCACCAGGGAGCGTGCCTTCGCCAGCACGTCGGTGGATTCACACACCGGCCCCACCACGTCTACCTCCACCGCCTTGCCCCGCCGCTTCACCAGGGGTTGAAAGCCGTGGTGCGCATCGTAGAGCGCGGGGCGCAGTAAGTCGTTCATCCCCGCGTCCACCACCACGAAGTGCCGCGCCGGCGTCTTCTTCCGGTACAGCACGCGCGTGAGCAGCACGCCCGCGTTGCCCACCAGCGCCCGGCCTGGCTCCAGGATGAGCGTGGCCCCGGTGGCCCCCGCCGCGGCAATCACGGTGCGGGCGTACTCGTCCGGAGACGGCGGCGTCTCGTCCGAATAGGTGATGCCCAGCCCGCCGCCCACGTCCAGGTACGCCAGCGGATGGCCCTGCGCCTTGAGCGCGGAGTACAGGCCCGCCACCTTGGACAGGGCCGCGCGCATGGGCGCCGTCTGGGTGAGCTGCGAGCCGATGTGACAATCCAGCCCGGCGGCCAGCAGGCCCTTCATCTTCTTCGCGCGCGTGTAGAGGGCCACCGCCTCCTCGAACGGCACGCCGAACTTCGACGTCTTCAACCCGGTGGAGATGTAACGGTGCGTGCGCGCATCCACGTCCGGATTCACGCGCAGGGCGAAGGGCGCGCGGCGGCCCAGGCGGCGGCCCACGGCGTCCAGCGCCTCCAGCTCCTCGGCGCTCTCCACGTTGAAGAGGAGGATGCCCGCGGCCAGCGCCGCCTCCATCTCCTCCTGCGTCTTGCCCACGCCAGCGAACACCGTCTTGCCGGCGTCCCCGCCCGCGTGCCGCACCCGGGCCAGCTCGCCGCCAGAGACGATGTCGAACCCGCCGCCGCGCTCGGCGATGAGCCGGAGGATGGCCAGGTTCGAGTTGGCCTTCACCGAGTAGCAGATGAGGTGCGGCCGGTCTCCGAAGGCCTCCGTCACCACCCGGACGTGCCGGGTGAGCGTGGCGGTGGAGTACACGTAGGTGGGCGTGCCCACGGACTCGGCGATGGCCGCCAGCGGCACCTCCTCCGCGTGGAGCACGCCCTTGCGATAGGTGAAGTGATTCACGGGGCTCCCGCGTCCTCGGACGTCGGCGGTGACAGCGGCGTCTCCACCCCGGTCTCCGGCGTGGGAGACAGGGTGGGCCCTGATGGCGCCAGGGGCCCTCGCTCCGACTCGGGGGGCGGCGGCTGCGTCTGGGTCGCGGGCGCTGGCGGCGGCCCGGGTGGCCGGGGCGGCCCCTTGATGCCACACGCCGCCAGCGTCAGTGACACGCCGGCGGCCACGCACAGCGCCGCGAGGACCTGGCGCATGGCTAGAACTGCATCCCCAGCCACGCGCGGATGGTCTGCGGCGTGTCCAGGTCGTTGCGTAGCGTCTCGTTGAACTCCTGCAGGCCGCTCATCGGGAACAGGATGCCGTAGGCGAGGCCGGCGATGAACCCGTCCTCCGTCTTGTAGTCCGCGCCCACGTTGACCTCCAGGCCCAGCGCCTTGCTCGTGAAGGACGGCGTGGACTGCGCGTACATGGCCTGCGAGTAGATGACGCGACCGTAGAGGTCGAAGCCCTCGGTGATGGTGTACTTCGCCGACGGGCGGACGTAGAACGCGTCCGTCACCCCGACCAGCAGCTCGCGCCACAGGATGAGGTCGATGCGGTAGTCGCGGTTGAAGCGGAAGTTGCGGATCGCGTTGTCCGTGCAGCCGCCCGTGCCGCAGGCGTACTGCGGGCCCTCGAAGTCCCCCTCCGCCGTCTGGCCGTTGGTGCCCGAGCCCGGACGGCCCGGCTGGTTGCCGAAGCCCGCCGCCTTGTCGCCGGAGGCGAAGCCCAGCTCCATGTTCAACGACAGCTTCTGGTTCAGCAGCCGCAGCTCGCCCTGCGCCACGCCGCCGAACTGCGCCACGGTGAGGCTCTGGTTGAGCGTGGGGTCGTTGATGCCGCCCACGTCCAGCGCGCGGTTGCCGATGCGGCCCAGCTGGGCGGCGGCCTCGAACTCCAGCCGCCAGTTCTTCTCCTCGTACTTGAGCCAGAGGTCCGGCACGAACAGCGACGCGTCGCGCGGGATGAAGCCGGTGTTCTGCCCGTTCGTGGTGGAGCCGTCGTACTCCCACTTCTGGGTGCGGTAGGTGAAGTGCAGGCCGTACTGGAGCACGCCCTGGTTGTTGTCCAGCTTGGAGCGGATGACCTGGTCGGTGTCCCGGCGCGCGATGGCAATCACCCAGCTGTGCGCGTCATCGGACTGGGTCAGGTCGATGGGCTCGCCCACGGTGCCGCGCGTGTCGGTGACGCCCTCCGAGTTGAAGTCCAGCATCGGCGTGACGTACCAGCCCTCGAAGGGGTTGGTGACGAACTGGACGCGGTCCACGGTGTCGCCGAAGTCACAGTCGAAGCAGGTGCCGTCGTTGCGCAGCATGCCCAGGCCCCACTGGCTGCCCATGCGACCGAAGCGCAGGATGCCCACCGGCGTCTTCACCTCGCCATAGGCGCGGCGCAGCTTGATGGAGTCCTGGAGCGCGTCCGCCAGCGGGTCCTGGCTCTCCGAGAAGATGCCGAAGAGGTTGCGCGTGTTGCCGGGCAGCAGCGTGTCCGGCATGGCGCCCATGATGAAGTTGTCCAGGCCGAGGACCTCCATCTTCAACGCCACCTGCTCGGAGATGTTGAAGGTGGGCTCCAGGCGCACGCGCATGGTGGCGAAGGACTGGGTGTTCTCCTGCGCGCTGCGCGGCGAGCGCGGGAAGAGCTCCCGGCCCGGCACCTTGCCCAGGTCGAACTTGTAGAAGAGCGTGGGGCGGACGCGGAAGTAGCCGTCGAGCGTGAAGACCTCGAGCTTGCGCTTCTCCTCCGGGAACTCCTCGGCCCACGCGTCCGTGGCGCCAATGGACTGCTTGGCGGCCTCGGCGCGAATCTCCTCGCGCAGCTCCTCCTTCAGCGCTTCCAGGTCGTCACGGCTGACGCCCTCGCGAGTGGAGGACACAGGCGCGGGCTCCGCGGGAACAGGCTCCGCGGGGGCGGCGGGAGCAGCGGGTGCGGCTTCCGCGGGCGCGGGCGGGCTACCCTCGGGCACCGGCGTCTGAGCGGTGGCCGTGGACGAAGCGACGAGTAGCGCCGCCAGCAGGGCGTGAGACATGGGCAACGATCTCCAGGGCCACCTGGGGCGGCCGGGTCTGAAAGGCGGGCGATTCAAGCGACGGGACCAAGGGGTGTCAACGCTTACCAGGGCGGGCCTTCACGCCGTCAACGGCTGGCGCCCCCACCTCACGACGGCGTCCGTCCCCCGGCTGGCACCGGGGGCAGAAGTGGGTGGTGCGGCCTCCCTGGGTGAAGGACTCCACCCGGGTGTCACACTGAGAGCATGGGCCCCCCGCGCGGCCGTATACCAGGAACGGATTCTCCGAACGCCCTTCCTCCAGGTACACCGGCTCCTCCCCCTCCTGCTCCTTGAGGCCGAAGTCGATGGAGGCGCGGATGGCCTGGACCAGGCGTTTCCACTCGTCCGGCGTCAGGGAGCCGGGCTGGCGCGCCGGGTGAAGCCCCGCGCGGAAGAGCGCCTCGGCGGCGTGGATGTTGCCCAGGCCGGAGATGCGCTCCTGGTCCATCAGCGCCACCTTCAGCTCCCTCCGGGAGGTGCCCACGGCCTGTTGGAGCTGCCCCGCGGTGAGGCCATCCGCCAGCGGATCCCTCCCCAGGATTCGCACCGCGTCCAGCTCCCGCAGGCGCGCGGCGGGCGCCGGCTCCAGGCGGCCGAACATCCGTGGATCGGAGAAGTGGATGACCTGGCCGTCGTCCAGGTGGAACCGGGCGCGGCTGTAGGGCGCCACCTGGGCCGCGGCGCGGCGCACGAACTTGCCCGTCATCCCCAGGTGCCCCATCAGCCCCTGGCCGCCCTCGAAGGCGAAGAGCAGGTACTTGCCCCGGCGGACCAGCGACTCCAGCCGGCCGGTGAGCGCGTTGAACTGCTGGCGCTCGGCGCCGCGGAAGATGCGGGTGTTCTCCGACTCGGCACGCACGAGGCGCCGGTCGCGGAACCAGCGGACCAGGTTGCGCCGCGCGATTTCGACTTCGGGTAACTCAGGCATCCTGCCCGGGCACATACACCGGCGGGCGGCCCCACGCACCGCCTACCTGCCGGGCAGCGAACACGGGCGCGGTGGCGGCGCGAAGGGCGGATGCCAGGAGGCTTGCACCACGCGGCCCTTGAAGGCAGGTGCCGATGTGGGCCACCGTCCCGCCTCCCGCGGAGCAACGCGGCGTAGACCTCTGGAAAGAAAGGCACCACTCGTCATGCAGCGCATCCTCGTGGCGGTACTGGGAGTCACCCTGACATTGGGCCTGTCGACGGGCTGCGCCAAGCAGCGCATCTCCGCCGAGAAGGCCGTGGCCCGCACCCTCATCTCCGACGAGCAGGAAGAGCAGCTCGGCAAGCAGGTCAAGGCGGAGCTGGAGACGAAGGAGAAGATCAAGTACGTGGAGGACGCGGCCGTCGTCGACTACGTGCGCGGCATCTCCGCCAGCATCCTGAACCAGGCCTCCAAGGACCGGCCCGGGGTGAAGTGGAAGATCCACGTCATCGACGACCCGAAGATGGTCAACGCCTTCGCCACGCCCGGTGGCTATCTGTACGTCTACACGGGCCTCATCCTGGCCGCGGACACCGAGGCGGAGCTGGCCGGCGTCATGGCGCACGAGGCGGGCCACGTCGTGGGCCGTCACTCCGCGCGCGCCATGGTCAACCAGATGGGCCTGCAGGCCATCACCCAGGCGGCGCTGGGGCAGAACCCGGGCACCGTGGCGCAGATCGCCGCGCAGCTGGTGAGCGGCGGCACGATGCTGGCGCACGGCCGCAGCGAGGAGATTGAAGCCGACGAGTACGGCGCTCGCTACGCCTCCGGCGCGGGTTATGACCCGCGGGGCCTCATCACCTTCTTCGAGAAGTTGCAGAAGGAGCAGGGCGACACGCCCGCGCTGATGAAGTGGCTGAGCACGCACCCCACCAACCGGGACCGCATCACGAACATCCAGAAGATCATCTCGCAGAAGAACCTGCGGGGCAGCAACAACGCCCCGGGCGGGCTCCCCGCCATCAAGCAGTCCCTGGGCGGCAAGTAGTCCCCGCCTCAGTGCATCGTGGAGGAGCGGGCGTCCTGCTCCTCCACGGTGGGCTCGGGCTCCTGGCCCCGGGCCACGCGGCGCCGCCACCGGAAGCGCGCCAGCTTCGAGCGCATGGCGCTGCTGGCGCTCTTGGCCGCGCCGGCCGTCTTCAGGGGCGGCTCCAGCGGCGCGGGCTCCCCGAAGCCTCGGGCGCCCTTCGACTTCCCCTCCACCGAGGCGTGCTCGAGGATGGCGTTGATTTCGCCTCCGACGATGAAGATGAGCCCGGAGAGGTAGAGCCACAGCAGCAGCACCATCACGCCACCAATGGAGCCGTAGGTGACGTTGTACTTGCCGAAGTGCTCCACGTACTGCGTGAAGCCCCAGGTGCTCGTCAGCCACAGGCCCGTGCCCAGGACGGAGCCGGGGGTGATGTACTTGAAGCGCTGCTTCACGTCGGGCAGCAGGTAGTAGCAGCACGCCAGCACCAGCATCACCAGTGACGCGGTGAAGGGCCAGCGCAGCCAGGACCACACGAGGTGGAAGGCGTCCACGAGCTGCAGCTTCCCCGCCAGCCACAGCCCCAGCCGCCCGCCGAGCAGGAACACGGCGAAGGACAGCGGGATGAGCAGCGAGCCCATCAGCGTCACCAGCATCGCCAGGCCCTGCGTCTTCCAGAGGGGCCGGGTCTCGGAGACGTCGTAGGCCAGGTTGAGCGCGGTGCGCAGCGCATTCACGCCGCGCGAGGCGGACCACAGCGTGATGACCAGACCGGCCGTCAGCAGCTTGGGCTGGGGCTGGTTGACCAGGGACTGCAGGTGCCCGGTGATGAGCCCCAGCGCGTCGCCCGGCACCAAGGGGCGGATGCGGTCCATCATCGCGTCCACCGCGCCCGGGGCGATGGGCAGGTACGCCACCAGCGTGACGAGGAAGAAGAGGAAGGGGAACAGCGAGAACAGCAGGTAGTACGACAGCTGCGCCGCGATGTCGGTGACGCTGTCCTCCTGGAACTCCTTCACGAAGCGGCGGCTGAACTCGCGCCAGGACAGGTGCTTGAGTCTGGGCCGCCGCATGCTCGCCTCCTCGCTTCGGGTCGTACCGGGGCCCAGAAGGTGAAAACGGAAGCGCGCTTTGGCAGCAGGCGGCCGGGCGAGCGCACGGCGTGTGACTCGGCCGAATGGCCGGGTGAAGTGTCGTCAGGCGACGTTGGGCGGGAGGTATCTGCCCAGCAGTGGACGGAGGCGGCCGCGCACCTCGTCGGGGATGCGGGTGCGCTCGGTGCCGATGGCCAGGGCCAGCGCGGTGTCGCAGCGGCAGGTGGCGCGGGCTTCGCCGATGCGAGGCAGCGCGCGGCGGATGAGCGCGGCGCCGCTGGCGGTGACGGCCTTCCGGTTGTGGGAGATCTGCGCCAGCAGGTCGTCATGCGCCTGCCCTGGCGCGCGCGGCTGCCACGAGTCGTAGTCCGTGGGCAGGGCCACCAGGGCGTAGTGGAGCTCCGCCTCGCGGGCGAGCCGGGCCTCGGGCATGCCCGTCATGCCCACCAGGTCCGCGCCCCACGTGCGGTAGAGCATGCTCTCCGCGCGGGTGCTGAGGGACGGCCCTTCGATGCAGACGTAGGTAGCCTCGGTGTGCACGGCCGGCCCCAGCGGGTCCCTGACGTGCTCGAGCACCTGGCGCAGGGTGCCGCAGAAGGGGTTGCCCAGGTCCACGTGGACGGCGACGTCGTCGTAGAAGGTGCAGGGACGGCGGTAGGTGCGGTCGATGACCTGGTCCGGCAGGGCGAGCTGGAGCGGCTGGATGTGCTCGCGCAGGCTGCCCACGGTGCCGGTGGCGAGGACGTGGGTGACGCCCAGGACCTTCAGCGCGTACATGTTGGCGCGGTAGGGCGCGCGGGTGGCGTTGTAGACGTGGCCGGCGCCGTGACGGGCGACGAAGGCGACGGAGACGCCGTTGAGCTCGGTGGTGACGATGGGGCCCGCGTGAGGACCGAAGGGTGTCTCCAAGATGTGGGAGTCGCCCTTGCCGGGGATGCCCAGCGCCTGGGCCAGCCCGGGGCTCCCGATGATGCCCACCCTGACAGCCATGTGCCTCCTCGTGGCGCGACCATCGCGCCAGGGGACCATAACGCGCCCCCCTGGCGCCGGAACCCCAGAAGACTGGTAGTTTTCGTAATCGCCATGCGAGCCCTCCTGATTCTTGGCCTGACCCTCGCCGCCGGTCCCGCCGCGGCCGCCGTCCCCTCTGGCTGCCAGGAGGACTACGCGACCTGCAAGGAGGACTGCTCCATTGAGTTCGGAGGCAGCGGGCGCACCATCAAGCAGCTCACCCACTGTCTGGCGGAATGTCAGGAGAACGTGGGCCTGTGCGCGGACCGGCACTCGTCGCTGAAGGGGCTGCCCGCCGGGGTGGTGGCGGATCCGCCGAAGCGGCGGAGAGGGAAGAAGCTGACCCGCGAGGAGGACCCGTTCGGCGACGGTGACGCGCGGCCCACGCGCAAGCGCAGCAGCCGCGAGGACGACCCGTTCGGGGATGAGCAGCCCTCGGGCCGGCGGGACGGCTACCGCGCGTCGGAGTCCTCCGTGGCGGCGGAGCCTTCGCGCCGCGCGCCGGAGCCTGTTCCTCCGCCGCCTCCGTCCTCCGGTGTCGCGGTGGAGGCCACGCGGACGGGCGTTTACCGGGCGAGTGAGTCGGATCCACCGCCGTCTCCTACTCCCGCCTCGGCTCCCGCGGACCCGACGTCACTGGGTGACCTGGACTCGGCGGATGACGAGCCCACGGTGATGGCGCCGCCAGAGCCCACGCCTGCGTCGGCCGCGCCCGAGCCGATGAACCCCACCCCGCACGCCGTCTCCGCGAGCCCGGCGAAGAAGGACCCGCTGCTCGACGAAGACGTGTCCGACGCCCCGCCTCCGGCCGTGAAGAAGCCCGCGCCCAGCAAGTCCAGCCGACCGGCGCTGCCTCCCGAGCCTGAGTACGACATCTCCGACTGGGACCCGAACGGGGATTGAGGCGCGCTACGACGCTCCAGTTTCACGCTCGACGTCGAGGATGGCCTGCCAGAGCGCGAACGGGGAGATACCCGCGTAGCCGCTCTCCTGGCCATCGTTGCACTCAATGACAATCCACCGGCCCGATACCTCCTGGGCCACGTCCACCACGAGGAAGGGCACGTCCAGCCGACGCGCCACCTCACGCCCGAGCCCGAGCGCCTCGTGCTGCTCTGCCGGCGTCAGGGTGTACGGCGTGCCCTGCCACCAGTAGGCGCGTTCTAATGCGCCTTGCGGAACGTCAGGTTGATGCGATGCCCACCCACCTGCGGATGGTGGCCCGGCTTGAGCGGCATGACGCCGTGGTAGCGCAGGCGGGCTGGCCCACCCCAGACGACCACGTCGCCGTGGCTCAGGCGCACCCGCGCCGACGGGTCCGCTCGCTCCGCTCCACCGAAGAGGAAGACCGCCGGGAGCCCCAATGAGACGGAGACGATGGGCGCGGTGAAATCACGCTCGTCCTTGTCCTGGTGCAGCGACATCTTCGCGCCGGGCTCGTAGCGATTCACCAGGCACGCATCGGGCGTGAACCCATCGAAGCCGGCCTTCGCGGCGGCCATCCGCGCGAGCCGCAGGAAGACCGCCGGCATCTCCGGCCAGGGCCGCCCCTGCACCGGGTCCACCGAGGCATAGCGATACCCCGTCCGGTCCGTCACCCAACCCCACGAACCACAGCTCGTCATCGCCACCGACATGCGGAACCCGCCCGGCGTCTCCATGTGGCGGAACGGCGAAGCGAGCGCGACATCGTGGACCGCGCTCAGCAGCTCCGCGTCCTGGGTCAGCGCGAAGCCCCGAAGCACCTTGGCACCGGGACCGAGCGACTCCTCGCGAGGACCGGTGCCACCCAGGCCGTCGAACAGGTCCATCGTCATGCGCGCACCTCAAGCCGCATCATGGAAGATGACGCCCACCGTATGACGCTGTCCCGAGCGGATGCGGCTGACGCCGTGCCGGAGGTTGACACGGTACACGCCTCGCGTGCCCTGCACCGGGCGGTGATGGACGGCGAACACCACGGCGTCTCCCTGGCGCAGCGGGACGACCTCCGCGCGTGACTGCATGCGCGGACGCTGCTCGGTGAGGACGAACTCGCCTCCCGTGAAGTCCCGCCCGGGCTCGGACAGCAGAATCGCCACCTGGAGCGGGAAGACGTGCTCCCCATAGAGGTCCTGGTGCAGGCAGTTGTAGTCGTCCGCCGCGTACCGCAACAGCAGCGGCGTCGGCCGCACCTGCCCCGCCGCGTGGCAGCGTTCGAGGTATGCCGCGTGGGACTCCGGGTACCGCACCTCGATGCCCATGGCCGTGTTCCAGCGGTTCGCAATCGGCGCGAGCCGGGGGTACAGCGCCTCGCGCAGCCCGGCGACCACGTCCGGCAGCGGGTACTCGAAGTACTTGTACTCCCCTCTTCCGAAGCCGTGCCGCGCCATCACCACGCGGCTGCGGAACACGGCGTCTTCCGGGTACAGCGCCGCCAGGGCGTCACACTCGGCCGGCGTGACGAGCCGCTCCAACGTCGCGCAGCCTCGCGCGTCCAGCTCCTCCGAAATCCGTGCCCAATCGACATCGGCCACCCGCTCCGGGACATGCATGACTGGAAACTAAAGGGCGGAGACGGGCCTGGCACTCCGAGTCTTGCTATCCGACGCTCGATGAGGCGGGAGGCCGCTCTGGCGCGGCTGGCGCCACAGCGGGCAGCCGGACGTGCGCCGCCTGCGTCAGCCGCACCCCCAGGAGCACGAGCACACCGCCCACCGCGACCTCCCAGTGCAGCGCCTCATCCAGGATGGCCCACGCGGCCAGCGCGGTCGCCGCGGGCTGGAGGTTGGAGAACACGGCCACCTTCGACGCGGGCACCCTCGACAGCGCGAAGTACCAGAGCAGATACGCCACCACCGACGTCAGCAGGCCCAGGTAGACGATGGAGTACCGGGCCGCGGGGCTCGCCGCGAGCACCGCGTCCGGCTTCGCGAAGAACGGCGCCATCAGCAGCATCATCAACGTGGAGGCCACCATGCTCCACGCCGTCGCGCGAATCGGTCCGTGGATGGCGACGAACGGCTTGCCCTCCGTCGTGTACACCACCCATGACATCACCGCGCCCAGGATGAGCAGGTCACCCGTCAACGAACCGCTCGCATCCGCCAGCCCGCGCCCCAACAGCAACACCACCACGCCCGCGAACGCCGTGACGATGCCGCCCATCGCCCGGAGCGAGGCCCGCTCATGCCCCCGTCCCAGGCTGAGCAGGTACACGCCCAGCGGCGTCAGCGCGTAGAGCAGCGCCGCGTGCGCCGCCGTCGACTGGGCCAGGCCATGGAAGAAGAACACCTGGTTCACCGGCCCCGCCAGCAGGCCCAGCAGCAGCACCCGCCCCCACTCGTTACGAGGCGGCAGCCGGGGCCCAGGCAGGAACCACAGCAGCAACATGAACACCGAGCCGCTCAACACGAAGCGCCACAGCACCACCGTGAGCGGCGCCAGCTCCGACATCGCGCGTTTGCCCGCCAGGTATGTCCCCGCGCTGATGAGGACCTGGAGGATGAGCCCGGCGTAGACCGGGCCCAGGGGCTGCGGAGAGGTGGACGTCAGGGGTCGAGCTGAAGGAGCGCCCATTGCGCGGCGGTACGTACCAATTCGCTCGAATCGCCGCAGAGCTTTTCCAGCAACGGTTTCGCATCCGCCTGCTTCGCCACCCCCAACGCATACACGGCGTTGCGGCGCAGCCCGTCGTAGCGTGCGCGCGCCAGCGCGGTGCCAGGTATTAGGTGCTCATACTGTTCCAGTGTGAGTCCCGCGAGTTCGCGCACACCCAACTCCGCCACCGCTCGGGGCGCGAAGCGCGGGTGCTCGGCGAACACCGGTCGGCGGTTCAGCGGACACACCTGCTGGCAGATGTCGCAGCCGAAAATCAGGTTGTCGAACTTGAGCCGGAACGCCTCCGGCACCTGCTGCTCGCGGTTCTCGATGGTCTGGTAGGACAGGCACGCGCGCGCGTCCACGCGGCCATTGCCCACCAGCGCGCCCGTGGGGCAGGACATGAGGCAGCGGCGGCACGCGCCACACCGGTCAGCCGCCGGGCCGTTGCCATAGTCGTCCACCTCGGCATCCACCACGAGCGTGGCCAGCAGCACCCACGAGCCATAGGGCTCGGTGATGAAGCAGCCGTTCTTCCCCACGTAGCCGAGCCCCGCGCGCGCCGCCCACACCTTCTCCATCAGCGGACCACTGTCCACGCCGCCGTAGGTGCCCAGCCCCGGGTACATCAGATTGAGCGCCTTGCGAAACGCCTTCATCCGGTCGCGCAGCGTGGAGTGGTAGTCGCGTCCGCGGGCATAACGCGCGATGGGGGAGTCCACCGTCTCCGCGTCGTCGCGCCAGTAATTGTTCGCGAAGGAGATGACCGTCTTCGCGCCCGGCAGCAGGACCGAGACGTCCAGCCGCTCGGCGGCCCGCTCGCCCATCCAGTCCATGTCCGCCGCGTAGCCCGCGGCCACCCACGACAGCAGGAAGTCAGGCGGGATGGGCTCGGCGCGCGCGAACCCCACCAGGTCGAAGCCCACCGAGCTGGCGAGGTCACGCAGATGGGCGGTGGGCAGCATGCTCACAGGGGCGCGTCCGACGACTTGGAGGGCTTCGCCGGAATCCACTTCACGTCTTCCACGCTCGCGCGGTGGTTGACCACGCGCGCCAGGACGAAGAGCAGGTCGGAGAGCCTGTTGAGATAGACGACCACCGCCTGCGGAATCTTCCCTTCGCGCAGCAGCGGCACCGTGCGGCGCTCGGCGCGGCGGCAGACGGTGCGCGCCAGGTGCAGCGCGCTCGCGGCCTGCGTGCCTCCGGGCAGGATGAAGTGGGTCATCGGCGGCAGCTCCGCCTCGAAGCCGTCAATGGCGCGCTCCATGTCCTCGGCCCACTCGGCCTTCAGCTCGGGGATGTGCGCCGAGGCCTTCGTGCCCTCGGGCGTGGCCAGCACTGCGCCCACCGTGAAGAGCTGGTCCTGGAGCCGGTGGAGCAGCGCGTCCACGTCCGTGGGCCCCTCGAAGCTCCGCACGAGGCCGAGGGTCGCGTTCAGCTCATCCACTTCCCCATACGCGTCCACACGCACGTCGTCCTTCGCGACGCGTCCGCCACCGAACAGACCGGTCTCTCCGGCATCACCGCTCTTCGTGTAGATTTTCATGTCCCGGCTTCTAACGGTGCGTCGCGACTGGCGTCCATGAGAAGCCGCAGGCTTGCAACACACGTGTGGGGGGCTCTACGCATTTCACTCCGAGCGGCGCTCCTGCTTAGGGCTTTAAGTCGGCCACCGGCTCAGTTACATGGGCCCCATGCAGCCCTATCTGTCCCTGCTCGACCACGTCCTGCACCACGGGGTGAAGAAGGGCGACCGCACCGGCACGGGGACGCTCAGCGTCTTCGGGCCCCAGCTCCGGTTCGACCTCACGCAAGGCTTCCCGCTCCTCACCACGAAGAAGCTGCACACGAAGTCCATTGTCCACGAGCTGCTGTGGATGCTCGCGGGGGACACCAACGTGCGCACGCTCCAGGCCCAGGGCGTCACCATCTGGGACGAGTGGGCCAACGCCGACGGCAGCCTGGGCCCCGTGTACGGGCACCAATGGCGCTCGTGGACGGCGCCCGGCGGCGGGCACATCGACCAGATGAAGGCGCTGGTGGAGGGGCTGAAGAAGAACCCCGACTCGCGCCGCCACATCATCAGCGCGTGGAACGTGGCGGACCTGCCGTCCATGAAGCTGCCGCCCTGCCACGTCCTCTTCCAGTTCTACGTGGCCAACGGCCGGCTGTCCTGCCAGCTCTATCAGCGCAGCGCGGACCTCTTCCTGGGGCTGCCCTTCAACATCGCCTCGTACTCGCTGCTGACGATGATGGTGGCGCAGGTGACGGGCCTGCAGGCGCACGAGTTCATCCACACCGTGGGCGACGCGCACCTGTACCTGAACCACGTCGAGCAGGCGAAGACACAGCTGTCGCGCGAGCCGCGCCCCCTGCCTCGCATGCGCCTCAACCCCGAGGTGACGGACCTCTTCGCCTTCAAGTACGAAGACTTCACGCTCGAAGGCTACGAGCCGCACCCCGCCATCAAGGCGCCCGTGGCCGTATGAAGCTGTCCGCCATCGTCGCCATGGCGGCGAACCGCGTCATCGGCGCGGGCAACCAGCTCCCGTGGCGGCTGCCCGCGGACCTCGCGCGCTTCAAGCGCATCACCATGGGTCACACCCTGGTGATGGGGCGCAAGACGTACGAGTCCATCGGCCGCCCACTGCCGGGCCGCACCTTCATCGTCGTCACCCGTCAGCGCGACTTCGCGCCCCCGGGCGTCCAGGTGGCGCACTCCGTGGACGAAGCGCTCTGCCTGGCGGAAGCCAGCGGCGACCCGGAGGTCTTCATCGCCGGGGGCGCGGACCTCTACGCCCAGACGATGGACCGCGTGCGGCGCCTCTACCTCACGCACATCGCCCGGGACTTCCCCGGTGACACCCGGTTCCCCGACGTGGACCTGTCGGGTTGGACGTGCGTCGAAGAGGAAGCACATCCCGACGCCGAGCCACCCCACACCTTCCGCACCTACGAGCGCTGACGCCCCCCTTCGCCCGGCGGCGGCTACATGCATGCCCGGGCGAGGGCACGCGCCCACATTCCTTCCCTCAAACGTTAAGCGCACAATCCGGACTTCACCCGTCAGTCCCAAGGAGCTCCGGATGAGCAAGACGTGGATGCGAGGACTTGGATTGGTTGCGGCCGTGGTGATGATGGCCTGTGGCGGCCCCGTGGAAGAAGCCCCCGTGGAGGAAACGGGCAGCGCCGAGCAGGAACTGCGCATGTGTGACCTGCAGGGCCGGTGTGCCGCCAACGAGGTCTGCGTGGGCGGCCCCGGTGGCACCTGTTACCCGTGCAACCGCTTCCCGCAGTACTGCGACATCGTCATCGAATAGCGCGCAGGTGAAGCACCTTGAGGCGCCCGGCCATCCATCCGGCCGGGGGCCTCCCGTCCCGTCGCGTGGCACCTCCCGACGCCATGCACACCTCCACGGGATGCAGACCACCCTTCTGTCTCGTCCCATCGAAGTGCCCTGGCGGACCGCGGCCCTCTCCAGCGCCGCCGTGCTCACGGCTTCCAACGTGGCCGCGCTCGTGGCCAGCCTTCGGCTTGCTCCCTTGCTACGCCACCGCCTGAGGCCGCGGCCTCGTGCCCTCCCCGCCCTGGCCGTCGGGGCCACCGCGCTGGGAGCGCTCGCCATCGGCGCGCTCAGCATCGGCACCCTGGCCATCCGCGCCCTGACCATTGGCAAGCTGCGGGGTGACGACTGGCAGGTGGACTCACTCCGCGTGGGCTCCCTCCAGGTCGTGGAGACGATTGGACCTTCGGGCTACTCCGATGTGAGCGCGACCTGATTCCGGCTGATTTTGAAGTTGCTTCGCAAGATTGAAAGGTCACCACCCCACTGGTAGAGGGGGTGGCATGACTCGCGCCGCCTCGCTGCTGGTGTTCCTCCTGCTTGCCCTGCCTGTGGCGTCCCGCGCGGACGACGGCGCCTCCGAGGAACGCACCTGGCACCGGCTCATCGGCATCCTCCAGTACCTGGAAGCGGACTATCCGCTCGCCATCGAGTCGCAGTCCGCGTTCGAGATGGAGGAGCAGAAGAGCTTCGCGGCGGAGGCGGTGGACGCGGCGCGCGGACTGGGCCCCGCCGCGGCGGCCTTCCTGCCGCGCGTGGAGGCCATCCAGGCCCGCGTGGACAAGGGCGAGGACCCTGACGGCGTCAGCCGCGACTGCGGTGAGCTGGTGGAGAACCTCGTCACGGCCGGAGGGCTGGCCCGCAGCCCGCGCCGCCCGCCGGACCTGGCGCTGGGCCAGTCGCTGTTCGCCACCAACTGCGCCGCGTGCCATGGCGCGGACGGCAGCGCGAACGTGGCCATCGCCGCCAACATGGAGCCGGCGCCCGCCAACTTCCAGGACGCGGAGCTGATGGAGGGCCTCACGCCGTACAAGGCCTTCAACACCACCAGCTTCGGCGTGCCGGGCACCGCGATGCCGGCCTACCCCACTCTGTCCGAGGACGAGCGGTGGTCGCTGGCCTTCTACGTCTTCACCCTGCGCCTGCCCCAGTGCGAGGGCACGCCGCCGCGCATCTCCCTGGAGCGGCTGGCCAACGCCACCGACGCGGACCTGGTGAAGGAGTTCGGCCAGGAGCACCTGGCCTGTCTGCGCCGGAAGATGCTGGACGCGGACGAGGAGCGCTCGCTGCTCGCCGCCCGGGAGAACGTGCAGGAGGCCATGCGCCTGGGCGCCGCGGGAGACTTCGCGGGCGCGAAGGGGGCGCTGCTGGACGGCTACCTCAACGGCGTGGAGCCGGTCGAGCCCAAGCTCAGCGCGCGCGACTCGGCGCTGACGCTGAAAATCGAGCAGGGCTTCCTCAAGGCCCGCATGGCGGCGGAGCGCGGCAGCCCACACCTCCAGGACGAGGGCCGGGAGCTGCTGGCGCTGCTGGACCAGGCGCGGCGTGACTCGGGCACCACCTCGAGCCTGCTGTCCACGATGTGGCTGACGCTGCTCATCCTGCTGCGCGAGGGCTTCGAGGCGACCATCATCGTCGCGGCGCTGCTGGCCGCGCTGCGGAAGATGAAGGCCACCGAGCACGCCCGCGTCGTGCACTTCGGGTGGATTTCCGCGCTCATCGTCGGCGCGCTGTCCTACGTGCTCGGCCGCCACCTGCTGGCCGGTGCCCAGCGCGAGTGGATGGAAGGCATCGCCGCGCTCGTGGCGGTGGCCATGCTGCTGTACGCGGCGCTGTGGCTCAACGCCCGCTCCAACATCAGCCAGTTCATGGGCGAGCTGCGCGAGAAGATGCAGGGCGCGCTGGGCCGCGGCAGCATGCCAGGCCTGTTCCTCATCGCCTTCACCGCCGTGCTGCGCGAGAGCTTCGAGACGGCCATCTTCCTCCAGGGGCTGGCGCTGGACTCGCCGGAGGGCGTGGCCTGGGGCGCGCTCGCGGGCGCGGTGGCCATGGTGGCCCTGGTCCTCTTCATCAACCGGCTGGGGTACCGCCTGCCGATGAAGACGCTCTTCAACGCGTCCACCGTCGTCCTGGTCCTCACCGCGGTGATGCTGCTGGGCAAGGGCCTGCACTCGCTGCAGGAAGTCGGCGCGCTGCCGCTGGCGCCCGTGCCCTTCGTCACCGTGGACATGCTGGGCATCTATCCGGACGCGCTCTCGCTCGTTCCCCAGCTCCTGCTGGGCGCCGTCCCACTGGCGCTCGTCCTGCTGCGCCGCAAGGGCCGGGCCCAGCCTGTCTCCGAGGCCCCCGCGGGTTAGGCGACGCGCGCCCGTCGTTGCGGTAGCGTGTCCCAGGTGAAGGTTTCGCGAGCGCACGCCATCGGGTTGGCCATGCTGGTCCTCTCCTCGGGGCAGAGCGCCGCCTGGGCGCAGGAGCCCCCCGCGAGCGAGCCCGCCCGGGCGCCCGCCTCCGAGCTGACGCCGCCGCCCCTGGTGCCAGCCCCGGGCGGCTGGGATGCGCCAACGCGCAGCGACGTCGACGCGGAGCGAGCCTCCCGCCCGAGCCAGGAGACGGAGGGCACGACCTCCGTCAACGAACAGGCCCTTCCTGGCAAGGCCCGCGCCCGCCCCGCGGACCCCGTGCCACGGGTGGCGGTGGAGTTCGTGGCCGGCGCCGGTGGCGGCCTCATCGCGGGCACCGTGGGCATGCTCACCGGTTTCATCGTGGGTGCGTCCACGGTGGGCTGCGACGAGTGCGACATCGTCGCGGGCGTCGGAGGCATCACCGGCGTGGTGATGGGAATCCCCGCCGGGACGTGGATGGGCGGCAAGCTCATGGGCGGCCAGGGCACCTTCCTCGCCACCGCGGGTGGCAGCCTCGTGGGCTGGGGTGGTGCGCTGATTGGCTCCGCGCTGCTGGGCATCGGAGACAACGAACCCGGCGGCGCGGTGTTCCTGCTGCTGCTTCCCGTGGTGGGCGCCGTCGCGGGGTATGAGCTGTCATCGCCGGAAGAGGCGCGCCCCGCGCTCACCCGCAAGGCCCCGAGCACGTTCCAGGTGGTCCCCGTCGCGGGGATGGGTGAACGCGGGCCGCGCCTGGGCCTCGCTGGCAGCTTCTGAGGCGAAGCACCCCGGGGTCGCTGCGCGCCTCGGGAGCTCGCCCCCGCCCCCTGGAGCAGGCCTCCTGGGGCGTGCCAGCGGCGCGGTGCCTCGAGCCGCCGCGCGCCGTCCGTTCAGCGCGAAACCCGTCACGGAGGCGATGGCATCCGTGCCCGAGCCGTGCTCTCACTCCGGGCATCAGCGCCCATGCTCTCCCATCCGAATCGCCCCCTCCTGTTGACGCTCCTGCTGCCCGCCCTCGCGCTCGCCCAGCCGACGGCTGACGCGCCGCGGAGGCCAGCGCCCGTGACGCCCACGCAGCAGCGGCCCGCGGTGGGCCGTCCGTCACCGGCCTCCAGGCCACCGGCCGCTCCCCGGATGCATCCGCCCCAGGATGCGCCGTTCCCGCTGGGCGCGCGCCTCGTGGGCGAAGCGGTGGGCGGCGCGCTGATTGGCGCCTCCGGCCTCGCGGTGACCTTCCTCGGGGGCGTCCTCGTGGCGGACCGGGTGTCCTGTGGCTACAGCGAGTGCAGGTCCGGGAGGAACCTCAGCCTCATCAGCGCCTCGCTGGGGATGGGGCTCGGCGCGGCGTCAGGCGTGTACCTGGGAGGCTCGCTGATGGATGCACGCGGCGGCTTCCTGCCCACGCTGCTGGGCGGACTGGTGGGAACGGCCGCGCCCTTGGCCGTCGTGGCGCTGTCGGGCGAAGCATCCTGGGCGGCCCTCACCGCCACCTTCGCCGTGCCCGTGGCGACGTCCATCCTCGCGTTCGAGCTGTCCCACGGCGCCCACCAGCGGCGGCGCCAGCAGGAGCGCCCCGTGGTGGTGGTGCCCACGGCGAGCCTGGCCCCGGGAGGCGGGGCGCTGGGGCTCACCGGCCGCTTCTAAACGGCCGAACGCGATACGCTAACGACCTCAGGCGGTACGCCGGAGGTCGCCTCGGCGCAGGACCGCCATGCACCACCGGAAGGTGAGCGGGCAGTCGCTCCTCTCGCCCCAACGCAGCAGCGGCTGGCGCTGCCGACGACCCAACCAGAGCCCATCCTTGCCCTCGGGCAGGGCCGCCTCGATTCACGAACCTTGGCTTAGACTGCAGCCATGTGGCGCCGTTATCCCCAGTGGCTCGATAGAGACGAACCCGATGGCGATCCGCTCGGGGCGCCGATGCTGTGGCCCGACGGGCGTCACATCGCCGCGAACGGGCGCGGGCGCATCTTCCTCTGGAGTCTGGCGACCGGTGAGTGCACGCGGGTCCTGAAGACGGGCGCCATCTGTCGGAATGGAGAGCCCTGGTTCCGGCTGGCGGGTGAAGCCGAGCTGGGCCGCGTGCTCGAGGCACACAAGATCCGCGGCCTGGCTGTCTGGGACTCCAAGGACTGGCGACGCGTGCAGACCTTCGAGGGCCACGGAGAGGAGGTCCAGGCCGCCGCGGTCGTCAGCGAGGACCGCGTCGTCTCCATCAGCGCCGACAGCAGCGCGCGGCTGTGGGACGCATGGACGGGCGAGAACCTGCGCACGCTGTGGACTGGACCGCTCTACGCGCTCGCGCATGCGCCCGCCCAGGGCTTCGTCGCCGTGGGCGGAAGCAACGGCGCCGTGCACCTGCTCGAAGACCTCACGCTCAACGTCCGCGCCCTCTTCCACCTGAGCATGGCCACCGCGCGCCATGAGCCCCTCGGCGACGAGCGCAAGAAGCAGCTCGGCATCGTGTGGAACCGCCCGTCGAACACCCTCCGGGCGCTGGCCTGGCACCCCGACGGAGAGCACCTCCTCTGCGGGTCCTGGGACTTCGTGGCCCGCATGTTCCACAGCCGCACCGGCCGCGTCGTGCGGCAATGGCAGGGCCATGCGCACTGGGTGGACTTCGTCGCGGTGGAGCCCACGCTCGGGCTGCTGTGCACCGGGAGCTCGGATGGCACCGTGCGCATCTGGTCGCTCGACTCCACCGAGTGCCTCGCCGTGCACGACGTCGGCCACGCTGACCTGGGCGGCCTGCTGGTGCACGACCGGACGCTCTACGTGACGTGTCAGCGGGAGCTGTTGTCAGTGCCTCTGGACTAGTTCGAGAATCACGAACCTCGGTTCAGGCGCGGAAGTAATGGAGCGACTCCTCGCGCACGAGGCCCTCCTCCACCAGCTTCTCCAGGGTGGCCAGCGCGCTGCGCTCCGCGATGGGGTGCAGCAGCGGCGGCGTGTCCGCGTAGGCCAGGGACACCACCTGCGCCAGCGTGGCGCCGTTGGGCGGAACGGCCTGGAGGATGAGCGCCTCCCGCGCCGCCCGGTGGTCCAGGTACTCCTGGAGCTTCGCGGGCCCGTCCGGAATCGGCGAGCCGTGCGCCGGGTACAGCGTGCTCACGGGCCAGTCCCGCAGCCGCGAGAGCTGCGTCAGGTAGTCCCGCATGTGCCCTTCCGGCGGGTCGATGACGATGGTCCCCACGCCGGCCACCATGTCCCCCACCACCGCCGAGCGGCTGCGCTCGTCCACGAGGCACACGTGCCCCCGCGCATGCCCCGGCGTGTGCAGCACGCGCCAGCGCTGCGGCACCTCGCCCGCCAGCGCCAGCACGTCGCCATCCTCCAGCAGGCGCTCCACCGGGAAGTCCAGCCGGTCCGCCGTGCGCGCGTGGCACCACAGCGGGATGCCCAGGCGCTCCTTCACCGCGCGCGCGCCGCCCACGTGGTCACCATGGTGGTGGGTGAGCACCACCGCCACCGGCCGCAGTCCCTCCGCCTTCAGGCCCGACACCAACGACAGCAGCTTCGCGTACTGCTTCACGTCCGCGGCGCCCGGGTCCACGATGAGCAGCTCGCCGTTGCCCAGCACATACGCGTTGGTGTGCGCGGCGGGCGGCAGCGTGGGCGTCTCCAGCGCCACCACGCGCACGCCCTGCTGGAACTCGATGCGCTGCGAGACGTACCCCGGGCAGAACGGAGGCGTCGCCAGGCGCGCCAGGACGTCGGACGCATCCGTGAAGGCGCCCAGCACCTGGAAGGCATGCACCGCGGGCGGGTGCAGCAGCGCCGAGCCATCTCCCCACCGCGCCAGGGCCTCCGCGGGCTTCACCCAGGCGCCCTCGGCGAGCTCGCCGGGCCACCACTCCGCGCGCGCGTGGGCGGGCAGCTCCACCAGGTAGAAGCGCGTATCGAAGCGCACGGGCAGCGACGGCGGCGTCACCCACCGGCCCGCGGCGCGGAAGTCGTCCGCGTTCAGCGACAGCCCCTCCGCCTCCAGCAGCGCGCCCCACCCCAGCGCCCCGTCCAGGAGCGCCTTGCGCAGCGACTCCACCTTCGCGGGAGACAGCGCCTGTGCGCCGTGGGCCACCAGCACGCCCGCCTCCTCGAAGAGCTCGCGCGCCGCGGCCGAGCGCAGCGCCGCCTCCTCTCCGCTGGCGCCCGCCACCGGCACGTCCGCGTCGGCCGCGTCCAGCTTGCCGCCGGGGAAGGCATAGAAGCCGCCCGCGAAGCGGAGCGCCTTGCCGCGCTTCACCCAGAAGACCTCCACGCCCGCCCCCGCGCGCCGGTACAGCAGCGCCACGGAAGAAGGGCGGGCCTCCACCGGACTGTGGGCCAGCAGGTCCAGCCCCAGGCCCAGACTGGGAAGACGCTCGCTCATGACTCCACCGCCTGGCCAAGCAGCCGGCCCATCAACGCATGCGCCTTGTCCGCCTGGTCTGGCCGGACGTACAGCCGGACCAGCCGCACCGCGCCGCTGTAGCGTTGATACAGCGGCGTGTAGCGCGCCACCTCCGTCAGCCGGCCGGTGGACGCGTCGATGATGTACAGGCTCGGCCCCCGGCCAGACGGCCCGGAGGTGTACTTGCTGAGCACATTCTGGGATTCGACGACGTAGTGGTCGAACTTGTGGGACACCAGCGCGCTGCGCAGCACGTCCAAATCGTAGCCCGTGTCCCGCTCCGTGAACTGCGCCAGCAGCTTGTAGCCCTGCCGCCGGCTGATGCGCTGGGCCCACGGATTCCTGGAGCGGCGCAGCGTGTACCAGAGCGCCGAATCGTCACAGAGCAGGAACTCTTCCGGATCCGAAGGAATCTCGAACTCGCCGGGCGACTCCTCGTAGTAGCGCCGCAGCATGTAGTCGAAGTTCACCGAGGTGTGGTGCAGGTACACCGACACGAACATGTGATAGCGGCTGAGGAGGAAGTCCTCGAAGGCGAAGGCCGCCGCCCGGCTGAGGGCGAGGTAGGCCCGCCCGTCCTTCATCGCGGGATTGAGGTTGCTGACAATCCAATCCATGTCGTACCGGCCGTAGTTGACCCCTGTGTAGAAGGAGTCGCGCAGCAGGTAGTCCATGCGGTCCGCGTCCAGCTCGCCGGAGACGATGGCGCGCAGCAGCGGCGTCCAGTCCACGCCCTGGTGCGTGAAGCCCGGGTCCTTCGGCGGCTTCGCGCCCGACACCAGCGCCACCGCCGCCATGGGCGTAATCCCCAGGTCGCCGAAGTGTCTCTCGATGATGGGCGTCAGCGAGCTGTCGAGGAGGATTTTCGCCGTGTAGTCCTCGTGCGTGGCCAGCTCCCCCTCCGCGGTGCCGTCCAGCCACGACGGCAGGCGCAGGAGCGAGCGCTTCGGGGCGATACGCTCCGAGGCATGCGACAGCGGCATGTGCCCCAGGTCATGGCAGAGGACCGCCAGCCGCACCGCCGCGCAGAAGCGCTCCCGCACCTCCTCCGGCAGCGACGACTGGGCGGCCACCGCGCCGAACACGCGCGAGGCGACATGCATGGCCCCCAGGGAGTGGATGTGCCGCGTGTGCGTGGCCCCGGGAAAGGCCAGGTCCCCGAAGCCGAGCTGCCGGACATAGCGCAGCCGCTGGTAGTGCCGGCTGTCGATGACGGCCTTCTCGGAGTCACTGACCGGGATGGTGCCGTGGATGGGGTCACGGATGCGCATGATTCCCTTTCCATACTCCTGGATACCCCCTCGGGAGGTCATCAAACGTACCGCGAACCTCTCCGGGGGGCAGCCGACCTCACGTGCGGACTGTGATGGAGGCAGGGGACGTGGTAACCCTCCGGCACCACCGAATGCACATCATCCTGCTGCACAACCGCGACCACGACCTCCTCGAGGACGACCCTGGGCGGGAGGCCCGGGAGGACGTGGTCCGTGTCGTCTCCGCCATGGCGGACGCCCTCAACCAGGGCGACACCCTGGCCGAACCGCTCGCCATCGAAGGCGACCGGCTCGACTTCGTGGACACCCTGCGCCGGCGCCAGCCGGACCTGGTCGTCAACCTCTGCGAGTCGTTGGCGGCCGACAGCCGCGGAGAGATGGCCGTCCCCTGTCTGCTGGACGCGCTGGGGCTGGCCTACACGGGCTCGTCCGCGCTGTCCCTGGGCCTGGCGCTGCACAAGCCCAAGGCGAAGGAAGTGCTCACCGCGCGCGGCGTGTCCACCCCGCCCTTCCGCGTGGTGGAGCGCCTGGAGGATGCGCTGGCGGTGGACCTGCCCTGGCCGCTCATCGTCAAGCCCGCGCGCGAGGACGCCAGCATGGGCGTGACGGCGGAGTCCGTGGTGCACGAGCGCGCCGCGCTGGTCCGCGCCTGTGACGCGGTGCTCCGCGAGTTTCATCAGCCGGCCCTGGTGGAGCAGTTCATCCCCGGGCGGGAAATCTATGTGCCGCTGCTCGGCAACCAGCCACGCCAGGCGCTGCCCCTGACGGAAATCGTCTTCGGCCGTACGTTCGAGGACAGACCCAACATCGTCTCCTACAACGCGAAGTGGGAGGCGGCGTCGGCGGAGTACCGGGACACCACCAGCGGATTGTGCCGGCTGGACGGGAAGCTGGAGGCCCGTTGCGTGCAGGTCGCGCTGGAAGCCTTTGCAGCACTGGACTGTCAGGACTATGGACGGGTCGACCTCCGGGTATCCCCGGAGGGCGTGCCCTACGTCATCGACATCAACCCCAACTGCGACCTTCATCCGAGCGCGGGGTTCGCCAAGGCCGCCCTGGCCACCGGTATGGACTATCCGGCCCTGGCGTCCCGGCTCGTGGAGGTCGCGCTCGAGAGAGCACATGGACATCCGTCCCATCGAAGAAAAGGACAGGGCGCCAATCGCCGCCCTGATTCGAAAGATCGAAACCTTCTCGCCGCAGGAGGTTGAGGTCGCCACCGAGCTGGCGAACACCACGCTCACGGCGGGCAACACGGACTACGCCATCATCGTCGCGGACCGCGGCGGCGAGCTCGTGGGGTACGTCTGCTACGGCCCCACGCCGATGACGGAGGACACCTATGACTTGTACTGGATTGCGTCCGCGCCGGAAGTTCGCGGTCAGGGCGTAGGCGCGGCGCTGGTGTCCGCCATGGAGGGGGATTTGCGCCGCCGCAACGGGCGCCTAATCCGCGTGGAGACGAGCGCCACCGAGGCCTACGGCCCCACGCGCGGCTTCTACGCCTCCATGAAGTACGGCGAGGAGGCCCGCATCCGGGACTTCTACAAGGTGGGGGACGACCTCATCATCCTCACCAAGCGGCTGTAGTCCCCGCGCCGACAGGCCGGGCGGGTGAAGACAACGGGCCCTTCCCTCGTTAGAAGGGGCACGATGACTCGCACGCACCGACCGACCTCGCTGGCCCTCGTGTCCCTGTGCGCCCTGCTGGTGGGCGCACCGTCCGCGCTCGCGAGGGCGCCCGCCCCGGCAGCCAAGGCCGCTGCCGCACAGGCCCCCGTCTCCGACGTGGTGAAGGCCGCCCGGCCCAAGGGCGGCGAGTACTTCGGCCTGTACCTCATGGACAAGAAGGTCGGCTGGCTCTTCACCGACCTGGAAGTCCTCCCGGGACAGCCCGCGCGGGTGAAGACGACCAACCAGCTCGTCTTCAAGGCCATGGTGGGCTCGCGCGTGTCGGAGCGCATGCATGACGAGGAGCGCATCTACGAGGCGAAGCCCGGCGGGCGCCTGCTGTCCTTCGTCGTGAAGCAGACGGGTGACGGCGGCACGCAGACGCTGGAGGGCACGGCCACCGCGGACGGCGTGCAGGTGGTGCGCAAGCGCCCGAGCCGCCCCGACGAGACGCTGCCCAGGCTGCCGCCCACGAAGGAGCGGGTGGAGGACGCCGACCCGCCGCGTGTGGCGCTGCTGCGCAAGGCGAAGGTGACGGGCTTCTCGCTGGATGGGATGGACCTGGAGTCCTACGGCCTCTCCACCACGGTGGAGCCCGAGGAGCAGCGGACCATCAACGGCGTGCGGGTGAAGCTGGGCAAGGCCGTCACCGTGTCGGAGAAGGAGAAGGTCCCCGTCGTCTCGTACCTCACCCAGCGCGGGGAGATGGTGCTGGTGGACTACGGCACGACGATGCAGGCCCGGAAGGAGACGGAGGCCGTCGCGAAGCGGCTGGACCTGGTGGAGGTCTTCGGCCTCACCCGCGTGGTGCTGCCCAAGCCGCTGCCCGAGTCCGCGCGCGCCGTACCCGGCCACGTCACGCTGGTGGTGCAGGGCCTGCCCGCGAAGTTCCAGGAGCAGACATACCGGCAGCGGTTCAAGCCGCGGCCGGACGGCGGCGTGGAGGTGACGCTGTCCGCCGCCGCGCCCAAGGCGCGCAAGCCCCTGCCGTTGAAGGACCCGGAGGGCGGCGAGAATCTCAAGTCCACGCTCGTCGTGGAGAGCGACGCGCCGGCCATCCGCGCGCTGGCGAAGCAGCTCGTGGGGACGGAGAAGGACGCGTACCGCATCGCCCAGAAGGTGAACACCTGGGTGTACTCCAACCTGGAGAAGGACTACGGCGCCAGCGCGGACCGGGCCACGGACGTGCTGAGCCAGAAGAAGGGCGACTGCACGGAGCACTCGCTGCTGTCGGTGGCGCTGCTGCGCGCGGCGGGGGTGCCCGCCCGGCGCGTGGACGGCGTCATCTACATGGTGAACCAGGACGGCGTGCCCGCCCTCTACTGGCACGAGTGGGTGGAGGCCTTCGTGGGCGAGTGGACCCAGCTGGACCCCACCTTCAACCAGGTCGTGGCGGACGCCACGCACTTCGCCTTCGGCAAGGAAGGCAACGCCGAAATCACGCCGCTCATCGGCGCGCTGAAGGTGACGGCCGTCAAGTGACGCGGGCCGCGCCGGCCCCTCTTCAGGGGCCGGTGAGCGCCGCCAGCCGCTGGGCGAGCACGTCCGGCTCGGTGACGGGCAGCTCGCAGACGAAGCCCCGGCACAGGTAGGCGGCGCCCCGCCCCTTCACCGGCTCGCGTCCCTCGAAAGTCCCCTGCAGCAACGCGGGCACGGGCTGTCCCGGTGCCTTCCAGGCCAGCGCCACGGTGGGCGCGAAGGCACGGTCCACGGCGGCCCGCAGCGGCGCCACGTCGTCGGACGCGCCCGCGACGGTGACGGACGCCGCGCCCTCCAGCAGCGCATCCGCCGCCAGGCCCAGGTAGCCGTAGCCCATGGCGTTGCGCATGAGCCCGTCGTGCATCCGCGCCACGTAGCGCTCCGGCAGCTCCAGGTGCCGCTTGTCCCCCGTGAGCGCCGCCAGCTCCACCTGCGCCTCCGTCAGCGTGGAGGCGCCGGACGGGAAGGCGTTGTCGAAGAGGCCATACGTCGCCACCACCAGGTCCTTCTGTCCCCGGGGCGCGGTGAGGTACGCCGCCTTCTCCGCGTCCCAGAAGAGGTCCACGGCCCGGCGCACCAGCGCGTCCGCCGCCTCCAGGTACTTCACGTCGAAGGTGGCCTGGTAGAGCGCGGTGAGCCCCGAGGCCAGGTCGCCGTAGTCCTCCAGGAAGCCGTCGATGCGCGCCTGTCCCTCCTGGTACGAGCGCGCCAGCCGCGTCCCGTCCCACGCCTTCTCCAGCACGAAGTCCGCGGCGTCCGCCGCCCACCTCGCCCACTCCGGCTTGCCGAAGACACGCGAGGCCAGCGCGAGCCCGCGAATCATGAGCCCGTTCCAGCCCGACAGCAGCTTGTCGTCCCGGCCGGGCTTCACCCGCCGCTCCCGCACGTCGAAGAGCGTCTGCTTCGCCGCGGCCAGCTCGCGCTCCACGACGTCTTCGGAGACGCCGCGCTCCCGCGCCAGCTCCGACACGGGCACCACCACCTCCAGCACCGTGGCGCCGTGCTCGAAGTTGCCGCCGGGTTTGATGCCGAAGTGGCGCAGCACCCGCTCCGCCTGCGCTTCCGGCAGCGCCGCGCGGACCTCCTCCGGGCGCCAGACGAAGAACTTCCCCTCCTCGCCCTCGCTGTCCGCGTCCTGCGCCGCGTAGAAGCCGCCGCCCGCGTCGGTCATCTCGCGGCGCACGTAGGCCACCGTCTCCTCCACCACCTTGCGCCACAACGGGCGCGGCTCCACCTGCTGCGCCTGCGCGTAGAGGTGCAGGAGCTGCGCGTTGTCGTAGAGCATCTTCTCGAAGTGGGGCACCCGCCAGCGCGCGTCCACCGAGTACCGATGGAAGCCGCCCCCCAACTGGTCATAGAGGCCGCCCAGGGCCATGCGCTCCAACGTCAGGAACACCGCGTCCTTCAACGGCGCGCCCCCGCCTCTTCGCCACGCGCGCAGCATCAGCGCGAGGTTCATCGGGTTGGGGAACTTGGGCGCGCCGCCGAAGCCCCCGTGGACCGCGTCCACCTGCTTCGCCATGCGCTGGCCCATGCCCACCACGTCCGCCGTCGTCAGGACCGCGGGCGCGGCCTCCAGCCCGTAGGTGGCCAGCTCGCCGAGCCCCTCCTCGAACTGGGCCGCCTGCCCCTGCACCTCGTCCTGCTTGTTCTCCCACGCGTCCCGCAGCGCCATCAGCAGCCGGGGGAAGCCCGGGCGGCCGTAGCGGTCCTGCGGCGGGAAGTAGGTGCCGCCGTAGAAGGGCTTCAGGTCCGGCGTGAGGAACACCGTGAGGGGCCAGCCGCCGCCCTGCCCCATGAGCTGCACCACGCCTTGATAGAGCTGGTCCAGGTCCGGCCGCTCCTCGCGGTCCACCTTGATGTTGATGAAGCCCTCGTTCATCACCCGGGCCGTCTCGGGCGACTCGAACGACTCGTGCGCCATGACGTGGCACCAGTGGCAGGCGGAGTAGCCCACGGACAAGAGGATGGGCTTGTTCTCCGCCTTCGCCTTCGCGAGCGCCTCCTCCCCCCAGGGGAACCAGTCCACGGGGTTGTGCGCGTGTTGGCGCAGATACGGAGAGGGTTCCCGGGCCAGACGATTGGAAGTGTCAGCTGACGGAGGGGGCGTGGCCATCGGGGCTCCAGGAAGGGGAATGGCTGTCGAGATACGAACCTGCGTGAGGGCGGGCAAGCCGAAAGCACTGGAGGGATGCTGGTCAACAGCGGGGCGAGCCGGGTAGGTCGCCGCCGTGTCTCCGCCGTCTCCCGCCGTCTCGCGTCCCGCCTCGGCGGGACTCCGTCTGAAGACCTGCGTGGCGCTGCTCGCCGTGGCGATGGGGGCGCGGCTCGCCCTGGTGCTGGGCACGGACGTCTACTTCGACACGGCCTATTACTGGCAATGGGCCCGCAAGCTCGACTGGGGCTACTTCGACCACCCGCCCTTGGTGGCGTGGCACATCGCCCTGCTGGGCATCGAAGGCACGGCGATGCTGTGCGGCGTGGGGACGGTGGCCGCGGTGTGGCGGCTGGCGCGCGACGTCCACGGTGACGCGGCGACGGCCTGGCGGGCGGCGGCGCTGTGGAGCGTCGTCCCCGCGGGCGCGGTGGCAGGCGTGTGGCCCACGCCCGACTCGCCCCTGCTCCTGTTCTGGACGCTGGCCCTGTGGGCCCTGTGGCGGGAGCGCTGGGCCCTGGCGGGACTGGTTGGAGGGTGCGCCCTGCTGTCGAAGTACCCCGCCGTGCTGCTGGGCGTGGCGTTCCTCATCGCCACGGTGCGAGCGCGGCGCATGCCCTGGGGGGCGTGGCGCACGGCGACGCTGGCGGGCGCCTGCTTCGCTCCGGTGGTGCTCTGGAACGCGGGCCATGACTGGGTGGGCTTCACCTTTCAGCTCAGCCATGGCCTGGGGCGCGGCTGGCGCAGCGGTTGGAGCACCTTCGGCGAGTTCCTCGCGGGGCAGCTCGCCATGGGAGGACCGGTGCTCTTTCCCCTCGCGCTGGTGTACGGCGTGCGCGGTCCGCGCGAGCACTTCCTGCTGCGCATGGCGGCCTGCGTTCCCCTGCTCTTCTTCGGCTACGCGTCGCTGCGCACCCGGGGTGAGGCCAACTGGCCGTCCGCGGCGTACATCGCGGCCTGCGTGGGCGTGGCGGGGATGCGGCCTCTCTGGCAGCGCGCGGCGGCGTTCAGCGGGCTGGCGGTGGTGCTTGTGATGGGCTCGCACCTGCTCTTCCCCGTGCTCCACTTCCGCCGGGACACGGCGCTGTGGCGGACGCACGGCTGGAGTGTGCTGCGCGAGTTGGCCACGCCGCAGCGACTGTTCCCCGGCCTGTCGCCCGACAGCGTCGCCGCCGTGTACGCGCCCAACTACCAACTGGCGTCCCAGGTGGCCTACTACGCGCGGCGGCTCACGAAGACGGGGGCGCCGGCGCGCTTCAGTCAGTACGACCTCTGGTCCGACCCGGACGTGACGCCCGGGTACGACGTGCTGTGGGTGAGCGAGGGCGGGCCTCCTCCTCCCGAGGACCTGGTCTCTCGCTTCACGACGCTGGAAGGCCCCGTGGAGCTCTTCGGCGACTTCCGTGGACGCAGGTTGCACACCTTCCAGGTGTGGCGGCTGCGCGCACGAAAGCCCTGAGCGTCAGGTCCGTCGTCTTCGAGTGCTGCGGCCCTGGGCATCTGTCGGAGGCGCGACGCGGGTAGGTCCGAGCGAGCAGCGGCCCTAAGCCAGCCGGCGGTGACGCGCCCGGAACAGCGCGTCGTACAGGCCCAGGAAGAGGTGCCCGCCCAGCGTCAGGCCCTGCTCAATCTCGGCCGCCCCGGCCTCCGTCTCGTAGGGCGCATCCAACTGCCGGTAGAAGCCCTCCGCGTGCGCCTCGTCGAGGTCCGCGTGCGTGGGGTAGTGCACCACCTCGCCGTGCTGGAGCCAGCCCCGCGCGACGATGCCACGTCCCAGTTCCAGGGAGATGCCGCTGAAGAGGTCCTCGATGATGCCGAACACGGCGAGCCCGGTGAGCGGCCCCTCAAACGCGGCGACACCCGTGAGCGCCACGTTGAAGGCACGCACCTCCGGCCACGCCACGAGCCGCTCCACGCGAGCCGGCGCAACGCCCAGGCGAGAGAGGAGCACCTGGAACGTGCGCTCGTGGCCATGAGCCAGCGTGCCGCGGCCGTGCTCATCGAAGATGTTCTCCACCAGCGGCAGCCGCTGGTGGGGATTCGGCAGACGGCTGACGAGCAGCGCCATGGGCCTGGAGAAGTGCGCCACCGCGGAGAAGAACTGGAGCTGCGTCTCGACGAAGTCCTCCCGCGCGAAGGTGCCGTCCCTCAGTGCGCGCAGGTAGGGCGCGTCCAGCACGTCCCACGCCGCCTTGAGTCCGGCGATGTGCTGCCGCAGCTTCAGATTTCGGACGAGGGGAGGTGCACCCATGCTGGCGTCCTGACGGGAAAGGAGAGGTCCAGAGAATAGACGGTGCACACCGAATCCGGCGCGATGCCCGCCTCACGCAGCCAGTGGACATGGTCCTCCAGCCGCTCGTCGATGCTGAAACAGGTGAGCGCCTCGCCCCCGAGCGCCGCCAATTCCACGCCGCAGGTACGAAGGTACTCGCCCCAGCCGTGTGTCCAGGCGTCGGGCGGTGCCGCCAGGTGGACCAGGGGCCACGGGCGCCCCGTGGACAGCCGCTGAAGGTCCTTGTCCCCCGCCGTGGTGCACCACCCTGCCCCCTCCAGTGCCCTGGCGGGCGCGGGCCCCAGGCGGAGCCCCGCGCCCGTGGGACGCGGAGGCGCACGCCGGGTCTCCAACGCATCGAGCCGTGAGGGCGGTACGAAGTAGAGCGCGAGCCGGCTCGCGGGGCGCCCCATGCGCAGCGGGTTCCAGCCTCGGGCGATGCGCATCACGTCGCCCTGGGCGCCGCGCATCGCCGCGCCATAGAGGAAACGAATCCGGCGCAGCGGCGGGATGAGGAAGAGGTGCTTGAGGCCCTGAAGCAGGAGCTTCGTGGAGAGGCCGGAGCCCCGCGCGTGCTTCGCCAGCTTGAGGTCGCAGATATAGAGCGCGTCCACCTTCCGCGTCCCGTGCCACACCGGACGCAAGACCCCCGTCACGGAGCCGAGCAGGTCGTCTCCACGGAGCGCCAGCAGGAAGTACGCCTCGCCCATGGAGGAGAAGAACGGGTGGTACTCGGGCCCATGGTCGATGAAGAAGTGGTCGGCGCCATCCGCGAGCGGATAGAGGATGTCACGCTCCAGCAGGCGCAGCCGCTCGACATAGGGCCCGATCGTGTCGGGCCGGGCAACGATGAAGCGCACGGCACTCATGGGCTGTCTGGCACGCGGAAGCCGACCTCGATGCGCTCGTAGAACAGGCTCCGGTCCCTGGCAAGCAGCTCCGCGCCGAGCGCGTCATCGAACTCGAAGGCAGGCTGGAAGAAGCGGCGAAGGTCCCGGCGGTTGTTGAGCTGACGGATGAGGACAGCGCAGCCGGGCCGCGCCTCACGCGCGAGCAACCCCGCCCACTCAGCTACCAGCGCGTCCTCCGACCAGTCGAAGATGTTGGAGAGCGAGATGACGTCGAAGCGGTCCAGGCGCGGCACCTGCGGCAACGAGCCCTGGACGAGCGTCAGCGCCAGCGGGCCCTCGGCCTGGAGATACTCGGGAGCGTCCTCACACTGGTATCTGCCGAGCAGGACGTGCTGGAGGAAGGGATTGCGGTGTGCATCCTCACGCTGGAGGCCGCGTTCGAAGACCGCCTGGAAATAGCCAGGATACGAGCCGGGCTCGGCGTGTTGTGTCGCCGCGGGCCCAAACATGGTGTTCAGCAGCGACGCCGCCAGGGCCAGCTCAAAGGCCACGGGCCAGTAGGGCGAAGCGAACCAGCGGGCACAGGCCTCCCGGCGTTGTGAGGCCGGGGTGGCCGGCGCGAAGAAGGCGGCGAGCTCTTGCGCGGGCGCGACGAACTCCTCGATGAACCGGCGCAGCGTGCGGAAGAGCCCCTCGAATTCGCCGCGCTGATTCAAGGCCGCCGTGTCCTCCGCGTCCACGCTGTAGCGGGCCAGCGGAAGGCGGCCGAGCCCCTCCGCCTTCTCCCGGACATGCGCGAGCTGACGCGGGTTGAAGTCGAAGCCCACCAGCTCGAGTTCTGGATGGCGCCGCGCCAGGGTGAGGAGCGTGCAGCCGCCCGAGGCCACCGTGAGCACGGCCCGCGCCCGCGTGCGCTCGACGAGCGCCAACTCCAGCGCGGCATCCTCCCGGACAACGGCGAACTTCAAGCGATGGGGCGGCGTCGAAACCAGGACAGGTTCCATGGCATGGTTCTACCTCGGAACCACCATGCCGCCCGCGACAGAATCCCTCACCCCTTCGCAGTTGCGTGAACTGGAGCAGGTCGATGCGCGGCACGTTCCGCGACTCGTCGTGTTCTTCGTGCTCTACCTGGGCGCGGCGGCGCTGTCCGTGGTGCTCGCGGCGCGGGACGCCACCGGGTCCGTGTGGCTCGCTCGCGCCCCGCTGTACCTCATCGCCGCGGCGTCATTGCATGGCATCAGCCTGTTCACCCACGAGGCCGTCCACGGTGGCCTCTCGCGGTGGCCCTGGCTGAACCGGCTGGGGGGCATCGCCTGCGCGCTCCCGGTGTTGCAGAACTACGCGGCCTACAAGGTGCTGCATCTGAAGCACCATGCCGACCTGGGCGGAGGGAAGGACCCGGACCACTACGCCAACTACACGGGCCGACGGTGGCTGGAGTTGCTGATGCATGTGGGCCGGCTGCTGCTGGGCTACCCCGCGTACATCACGATGATTCCCATCCTGGGCTGGCGACAGGGAACGACCGCCGAGCGGCGATGGGTGCTGCTCGAAGTGGCGCTGGCTGGCGCGGGCCTCGCGGCCGCGGTCCTCTTCATCCCCGGACAGGTGCTGCTCCATGCATGGGCGATTCCGATGCTCCTCCTCAACACGCTGGTCAACGTCCGGGGCATGAGCCAGCACACCTTCCTGCCAGAGAGCACGCACCCGGTCCGAGGCTCCCGGACCATCCTGTCGAACCCGGTGACGCGCTTCTTCATGTGCAACGAGAACTACCACCTGGAGCACCACCTGTACCCCCGCGTGCCCTGGTACAACCTGCCCGCGCTGCACCGGACGCTGCGCGCGGACCTCGTCGCGCAGGGGGCCCCCTTCATCCCGTCCTACTTCTCGTTCGTGCGCGGCGTCCTCTCCGGCTCGCTCATCCGAGGGGCGAAGCCCGCCACGCCGGATGCCTGAGCGGCTGTACCCGCACGAAGTGCTCTTGGCGGCGTTCGGTATCGCCCTCTCGACGGCGCTGGCGTTCGTCGCGGGAGTCTCCGCGGCCGTCACCGTGCAGGCTGTTGGCGGCACGGTGCTGTTCATGGGCAGCGTGGCGCTGCTGACGCGCCTGGACGCGGTGGCCCAGGTCTTCCGGGCCCGGCTGCTGCTCGCCTACCTCGCGACGTTCTTCTTCTATGCCTCCGTGAAGCAGGCCGTCCCCGCGCTGGGGCTCGTGACGCGTGACGCGTGGCTCCTGTCCGCCGACGTGTTCCTGTTTGGCATCACCCCGGCCGCGTGGCTCCAGCGGTGGAGCACGCCCTGGGTCAACGAGTTCTTCAGCGCCAGCTATCTGGCGTTCCACGGCTACCTGCACCTCGCCATGGCCTGGGCGCTGGTGGGGCCACGGGCGCGGGCGGAGCGCTTCTTCGTCGACGTCTTCTCCGCCTATGTCCCGGGCATCGCCGGCTACTACCTGATGCCCGCCATCGGACCCGTGGCCGCCTGGCCGGAGCTGTTCACCGTCCCCCTCGAGGGCGGCTGGTTCACACAACTGAATGCCGCCGTCGTGGCGAGTGGCTCGTCCACCTACGACCTCTTCCCCAGCCTGCACACGTACATCACGCTGGTGCTGCTCGAACACGACCGGCGTCAGCACCCGTGGCGCTTCCGGCTGATGTTGCCCGTCGCCGTGGCCATCCTCATGTCCACGCTGGTGCTGCGTTATCACTATGCCGTGGACCTGCTGGCGGGCGCCGCGTGGTTCATGGCGTTTCGCGCCTGCTTCTCCCGGCTCCAGCACGCCACGGCGACCACCGTGCGAGCCCACTTCAAGCGCGTCTGAGGCGTCATTCCGGTTCGCGCGTCGCGGCGCTTGCCCGCAGCGCGACCGGAAGCCGCCACGCCACCACCAGGGTGGCGAGCGTTCCACCCGCGCCCACCACCAGCAGCGTCACCGGCGCGGACGTCGCATCCAGCAACAATCCCCCGGCGACGTAGGACAGCCCCGCGGCCACACCAATGGCTCCGTAGAAGTTGCCGAACACCCGGCCCCGCATCCCAGCCGGCACCCAGCGCTGGATGAGCGTGTGACTGGCCACATCCATGGCGGCGAGGCCCACACCGCGCACGGCCTGCATCGCGAACGCGGCGGAGACGGCCCAGGCCAACCCGGTCAGCAGGTTGCCCACGCTGCTCACCGCGAAGCCCAGCACCAGCATCACCGGCATCGCCGCCCGCGCTCCCAGCCGCGACATCAGCGCGTAGCCCGCGACCAGGCCCAGCCCCACCGCGCCCAGCAGCAAC
>NZ_JAAIYB010000219.1 GCF_010894475.1 Myxococcus vastator | reverse complement strand
AACCCGAGCCCCGCGTTTCGTCCCCTCCCCTCCCTGGCCGGTGCGCGCGCCGAACCCGTGCCCGGGCTCCGGCTCCAGAAGCTCCGCCGGGCCGCGCTGGATGCGCGGGAGGCCTTCGTGAAGGAAGGCCCGGTGGCCGCGGTGGCCACCTGCGACCTCGTCACCTTCCCCTACCCCGCCCCGTTCGCCTTCAGCGGCGCGGCGGCGTCTCCGGCGCCCTACGTCATGCTGACGAACCGGATGCAGGTGGTGCAGTTCGTGGACCGGGAGGGCGCGCGGCGCACGCTGCTGTTCAACCCGTCCGACTACGAGCGCGGCGTCTTCGCCCCCTTCTACCGCGCGCTGCGCGAGCGCTACGGCGCCTTCGTCTCCGACAAGGTGATGTCCACGCGGCACGGCTCGGTGCAGAGCCACCTGGCCGCGCTGGGCCTCACCCCGGCGGACGTGGACTACCTGGCCTTCGACCACCTCCACATCCAGGACCTGCGCGGCTGGCTGGGCGGTGACGGCATGCCCGCGTACTTCCCCCGGGCCCGGCTGCTGGTGCAGCGCGCCGAATGGGAGGTGGCCCTGGAGCCGCACCCCATGCAGGCGGTGTGGCTCGTGCCGGGCGGCGCCGACATCCCGCGCGAGCGCGTGGTGCTGCTGGACGGCGACGTGTGGCTGGGCCAGGGGGCGGCGCTGCTCAGCACGCCCGGCCACACGCGCGGCAACATGTCGCTGGCGGTGGCCACCTCGCGCGAGGTGTTCGTCACCAGCGAGAATGGCGTGGCCACGGAGAGCTACACGCCGCTGCAGTCCGCCATCCCCGGCGTGCGCCGCTTCGCCGAGCACATGGGCTGGGAGGTCGTCCTCAACGGCAACACGCGCGAGGACTCCCTGGACCAGTACTCCTCCATGGTGGTGGAGAAGCTGTTCGCGGGCACGTCCTCCGTGGACGGCGCGTTCATCAACTTCCACCCGTCCTCGCAGCTCACCGCGCACGTCATGGCGCCCGGCTTGTCGCCCACCATCGTCCTGCCCGCGCCCAACTTCGGCGACGTGCGGCCCACCCCCGCGTCACGGCGGGCCGCGTAGCGCTCAGCAGTCCCGGCTGAGGCACAGCCACCAGGGGCGGAAGGGCACCGCGTACAGCTCCTGGTCCCTGTCGCCGTCCGACGCGGCGAAGAAGATGTTGAAGCCGGCGCGCACGAAGTTGAACGGGTTCGACGACGCGGCCCCCGGCGCGATGTCCAGCAGCCGGCTCGTCACCCAGGGGCGGCCGGCGCTGTACCAGACCTCGCGCCCGTGCCCCGCCGTCTCCGCGGAGAAGAACAGCCAGCCGGACTCGGCCTGGAGCCCCATGGGCATGCTGCCCACCGGCCCCGGTTCAATGTCGCGCACCATCATCGTGCCCTGCGCCGTGCCGTCGGTCCGCCACAGCTCGCGGCCGTGCACGCCGTCGTCCGCGGTGAAGTACAGCGCGCCGCCCAGCGCGACCAGCTCCTTGGGCATTGAACCCTGGGGCCCGGGCCAGAGGTCCCCGACGAGCCCCGTGCCCTCCACCGAGCCGTCACTGCGCCACAGCTCGCCGCCGTGCGCCGCGTCGCCTGGGTTGCCGTACCAGTCGGCCGCCCCGGCCAGGAAGTACAGCGTGTCATCCAGCGCGGCGAGGTACGCCGGGTAGTCACCCGCGAAGGTCCGCACCCGCTCGGCCGACGGCGGAGCCGTGCGCGCCGCCCACAGCTCGGCCTGCTCCGTGCCCGGGTCCAACAGGAAGAACAGGTGCCGGCCCGCGGGCGTCAGCCCGAAAATCACCCCGGCGCCCTGCTGGGAGAACAGCCGCGTCGGCCGGCCCTGGCGGTCCACCCACCAGAGCACTGTCTCCGCGGCGTTGGCGGACACCAGCACCAGGCCCTTGCCCCACGCCGTCAACTGGCTCAGGGAAAGCGAACCCGCGCCGGGCAGGAAGTCGTGCACCCGCTCCGTGCCCTTCTCCGTGCCGTCGGTGCGCCACAGCTCGCGGCCAGACAGCCCGTCATCCGCCGTGAAGTAGAGGGCGCCGTCCACCTCGGTGAGGAACTCCGGCGCCGCGCCCCCCGTCCCATGCCGCACGTCCCGCACCAGCACCGTGCCGTCCGCGGTGCCGTCCGTGCGCCACAGCTCGGCGCCATGCGCGCCGTCGTCCGCGACGAAGAAGACCCAGGAGCCCACCCGCGTCAGGTTCCGAGGCTGCGAACCCGCCGGCCCCGGCCTCAGGTCCTTCAGCCGAACGGTCTGCCGCGACCCGTCGATGCTGGCCCACAGCTCGCGGCCACTGACGCCGTCATCCGCCGTGAAGACGAGCACCTCGCCCGCCCGCGCCAGCTCCTGCGGCTGTGAACCTGTCAGCCCCGGCCGGATGTCACGCAGCCGCTGGGCCGTGTCGCTGCACACCGCCCAAGGCTGCGGAAACAGGACGGGCCCCTTGCGCGCGGACGCCTCTGTCGACACGTCGACAGGTGCCTGCGACCCGGGAACGGCCCGCGCCCATTCCTCCCCCGCCTCACCTTCCACCAGCGGCTCACACGCCGCCGTTCCCCCGCAAAGCAGCGACAGCCACACCGGAATGGCACGCCATGACGTCATGTATGCAACCCTCATCCTCGGCGCCGTGCCGGCCCTCGCCACTGGAACTGGAAAGTGTCACCCATGCCGGAGGCTCCTACTCGGACTCGGGTAGGAAATCGCGTCTGCTGTCCGGCATCACGCGACGCCTGACGACTTCTGCAGACAGGGCAACACTGGGGCCTTCTGGCCCCAGCGCCTTTCAAGCTCTCAACCCAAGAGAGGACGGTACGTCCCCGCCGTTCTCCTGGATTTTGCCGTCACAGCGCCGTCACACCGACGTGTCGTAGCGTTCAGCCGCCGGAGCGGAGCGCCTTGAGGGCCTCGCGGAACAGCGCCTGGAAGGTGGCCTCCGCCCCCAACCGTTCGCCGGCCAGGTCCGCGGCCTTCTCCGCCTGGGGCTGCTTGTAGCCGAGGTTGAGCAGCGCGGAGACCAGGTCCGCCTGGGCGCCACTGACGGCGGCCGGCGCGGTGCCACGCGACACCGCTTCCAGGTGAATCGTCTTCACCTTGTCCTTGAGCTCCAGCACCAGCCGCTCGGCGGTCTTCTTCCCCACGCCGTGAATCTTCGCCAGCCGCGCCACCTCGCCCCGCGACAGCGCCGCCACCAGCTCCGGCACCTCCATGCCGGACATCACCATCAGCGACAGCCGGGGCCCCACCCGCGACACGCTGTTGAGGAGCAGGAACACCTCTTCCTCGCCCTTCGTCAGGAAGCCGAAGAGGTCGAAGGCGTCCTCGCGCACCACGGTGCGCACGCGCACGTCCACCGGCTGCCCCTCCTCCGGCAGCTTCCCCAGCGTCAGCGCGGAGAAGTTCACCCGGTAGCCCACGCCGCCCACGTCGATGGTGGCGTCCTCCAGGTCCTTCTCCAGCACCGTCCCGCGCAACCGCGAAATCATCTCGCCTCCGGACGCCGGTACGCGGGCGCCAGCCGGTCCGCCAGCAGCGCCGCCGCGCCCTTGCGCTTCTTGCCCGACGCGGACGCCGCCGGTACCGCGGCCCGCCCATGGTTGAGGTGGCACAGCGCCACCGCCAGCGCATCACTCGCGTCCGCGCGCTCCAGCGCCGACGCCTCCAGCTCCAGGAAGGTCCGCACCATCCGCGCCACCGCGTCCTTCCCGTCCGCGCCGCCCGCCCCCACCGCCTTCTTCACCTTCGCCGGCGCGTATTCGAAGACAGCCAGCCCCGCCTGCGCCGCCGCCAGCAGCGCGACGCCGCGCGCATGCCCCAGCACCAGCGCGCTGCGCGCGTTGCGGAAGGTGAACACGCCTTCCACCGCCACCGCGTCCGGGCGGTACTTCGCCAGGGCCGCCGTCAGCGCGCCGTGCAGGTCCCGCAGGCGGTCCGACAGCGGCAGCGCCGGGTCGCCCTTGATGACGCCGTGGCCCACGTGCACCAGCCGGCCCCGCTTCTCCTCCACCACCCCGAAGCCCATGAACCGGCTTCCCGGGTCAACGCCAAGCACGCGCACGTTCCACTCCGTTCCAGGGCTCCGCTACTGCAACAACGAATCCAGCATCGCGTCTTCGATTTCGTAGTTCCCGTGCACGTTCTGCACGTCGTCGTTCTCCTCGAGCGCGTCCAGCAGCTTCAGGAGCTTCTTCGCCGTGTCCACGTCCAGCGCGACGGTGTTCTGGGGGAGGAACACCCACCGCTGCTGCCCCAGCGGCAGGCCCGACTCCTGGAGCCGCCCCGCCACCGTGTGCAGGTCCGCCGCCGCGGTGCGCACCTCCGCGCCTTCGTCCCCCAGCAGGATGACGTCCTCGGCGCCCGCGTCGACGGCCTGCTCCATCAACTGGTCCTCGGAGGGACCGCTTTTCACGCTGATGACGCCCTTCTTCTGGAACATCCAGGCCACCGCGCCCTCGGCGCCCAGGTTGCCCCCGTACGCGCTGAAGGTGGAGCGCATGTCGGCCGCGGTCCGGTTGCGGTTGTCGGTGAGGCACTCCACCAGGATGGCGACGCCGCCAGGGCCGTAGCCCTCGTACGTCACCTCCTCATAGCGCTCTCCCTCCAGCTCGCCCGTGCCCTTCTTGATGGCGCGCTCGATGGTGTCCTTCGGGATGTTGGCCTCGCGGGCCGCGCCCAGCGCGACGCGCAGGCGGGCATTGCCGGAGGGCTCACCGCCACCGAGCCGCGCGGCGACGGTGATTTCCTTGATGACCTTGGAGTACAGCTTCCCCTTGGTCGCGCCCATCGCGGCCTTCTGGCGCTTGATCTTCGACCACCGATTGTGACCGGACATGGGGGGTGTGCCTCAGCGGGCGCCCAGCGGATGGAGCACCCCGCGCCGGGCCTTGTCCCCTACCGGGGGCCGCCGAGTCAAACCCTTCAAACGCCCGCGTCGTCGGACCGGACAGCCCCTGTCAGGCCCTCCGCGCCGCTCGGCGCGCCGGGGCCCTTCTTGGGGAAGTCCAGGATGACGGGAGGCTGCGCGCCTCCGACCAGGGTGAAGGGCGCGGCGGACCCATCCCCACCGCGGGCAGCGGGGGCCGTCTGCCGGGCATCCACCGGCACGGCATCCACCGGCACGGCATCCACGGCGGGCGCGGGCTCGAAGAAGCCGGGCACCGTGGCGCCACAGCGCGCCCGCTCGCGTTCCTCCAGCAGGCACGCGGGCACCAGGATGCCCAGCGCGAACAGCCGCGTGGACGCCTCGTACGCCACCGCCTCCGGGAACTGACACTCCAGCAACATGGCGCGCAGCGTCCGGCGCCCGTCGAAGAGGCGCACCACCTCGCCCACGTCCTCCGGCAGCGACGCCAGCAGCTCCGTCAGTCGGGTGAAGTCCACCGTCAGCCGCGACGCCAGCGGCAGCCCCCGGGCACGCAGCGCGTCGAAGCGCTCCAGGCCCTGCAGCACCGTCTCGCACAGGTAGGGGCGGTCCATGGTGAACGAGCCCTTGTGCAGCTCGGGCCCCAGCACCACCGAGTAGTCCCCCGCGCCGAAGCAGAGCATCCGCCGGAAGGCCAGGCTGCCGCGCTCACCGTTGAAGACGGCGTCCACCACCAGGCCGTGCCGGAAGGCGAACCAGCCCTGGCCCTCCGCCATCACCACGCGGCCAGAGCGGCCGCCCGCCAGCAGCGCTCGCGCCACGTCCGTCAGCGGCAGCCGCCGCGTGTCCGACGCGAAGGCCGCGTCACCGCTGCTCCGGCCCGCCTTGAGCCGGGCCAGCGCCACCACGTCTCGCGCCTCCACGGGATGGGCCAGATAGTCGTCCGCGCCCACGCCGCCCGCCAGGTCCCGGTGGAACTCCTCTTCACGCCGAGCCACCAGCAGCACCGGCAGGTGCGCCGTGCGCGCGTCCGCGCGAACCTGGCCACACAGGCTGAAGCCGTCTCCGTCCCGAAGCTCCACCTCGGTGACGACCAACTGCGGCGGCGTGCCACCTTCCGCCAGCGACGCCAGCGCGGCCTGCGCGCCCGCGACCAACAGGACCTCGAAGCCCGCCTCCGCCAGCGCGGCGGCCAGCACGGCCTGCGCGCCCGGCGCCGAATCCACCAGCAACACGCGGGGCCGGCCCCGTGACGCACGGCGACGCGCACCCGCGTCGGCCAGGGCTTCCGGTCCGGCATACGTGGAAGGTTGTGGGAGCGCGGTAGCCATGAATTACGAAATCTTCGCGCTAAGCCGGACAAATACGCAAGGTGCCGACAAGCCCCTGGAATCGTTGGGGTTTCCGCCCGCCACGGTGCGGGGTAGGGTGTGCACATGATGCGTTCCGGCTGCTTCGGCCCTCTCGTGTCCGCGCTGTTGCTCGTCTCCCTGGAGTCCGCCGCCCAGGCGCCTGCCCCCGCCGACGAAACGCCGCGCGTCACGACGTCTGACACAGCGCTCCTGCGCGGCACGAGCGAGGACCCGCTGGGCGCGGTGCTGACTCCGGTGACGCTGCCGGACGGCGCCACGGCGCTCTACGGCTTCGTGGGCGCGCCGGAGTTGGGCGTGGGCTTCCGGCAAGGCATCTCCGGCTTCGAGCTGGAAGCGCGCGCACGGCTCCAGTGGTTCCAGCTCTCCGCCTCGCTGGAGCTCGCGGTGCGGCGCAAGGTGCTGGAGCAAGGCCTCCTGTCCCTGGCGCCCACGCTGGGCCTGGGCGTGGTGCTCAACTCGGGTGCCACGTACATGGACGACCGGAACTACTCCGGCGTGCTGCTGCGCGTGTCGCCCGGGCTGGTGGCGGGCTGGCGCGTCGCGGACACGGTGTCCGTGCTGGGGCTGTTGGACGTGCCGGTGGACATCGGCCTGTCCAATGGCCAGTCGCGGCGCATCCAGGCGCTCGGCGGAGGCGGCGTGGAGGTGTACCTGGGCAGCAACCTGTCCGCGCTGGCGGCGGGCCAGCTCGGCGTGGAGTCCTTCCAGGAGCGCTCGGGTGAGAGCCACACGCGCCTGGGCTACAGCGTCCGGCTGGGCCTGGGCGTCCGGCTCTTCTGATTCACGTCAGCCCGAAGCGCTCCAGCTTCTTGAGCAGGCCCTGACGCGACAGGCCCAGCGCCTCCGCCGTGTGCGTGCGGTTGCCGTTCAAGCGCCGCAGGGCCTCCTCGATTTCGCGCCGCTCCAGTGCTTCCACCTTCTGCGCCAGCGTGGTGGCGCCCGGCGTGCTGGAGGGCCGGAGCCGCTCGCTGCCGGTGAAGGACAAATCCTCGGGCTGGATTTCGCGCCGCTCTCCCGCCAGGACGGTGGCGCGCTGCATCTCATGGCGCAGCTCGCGCAGATTCCCCGGCCACGGGTGGGCCAGCAGGGCCTCCGCCACGGCGTCCGACAACAGCCGGGCGCGGCCGTCCGGACACAGGTGCGCGCACTGGTTGAGGAAGTGCTTGGCCAGCAGCGGCAGGTCCGCGGGGCGCTCTCGCAACGGCGGCAGGCGGATTTCAACGCCCTTCACGCGCCAGAAGAGGTCCTCGCGGAAGGCGCCTTCCTGGAGCATGCGGCCCAGGTCCCGGTGCGTGGCGGAGATGAGCCGCACATCCACCTGGACAGGCCGGTCCGCGCCCACCGGCAGGATGTCGCCCGTCTCCAGCGCGCGCAGCACCTTCACCTGGAGGGACGGCGACATGTCGCCCAACTCGTCCAGGAAGAGCGTGCCGCCGTCCGCCTCCGCGAAGAGGCCGCGGTGGTCCTTGGCCGCCCCGGTGAAGCTGCCCTTCACGTGGCCGAAGAGGGCGCTCTCCAGCAGTGACTCCGGCAGCGCGCCGCAGTTGATGGGGACGAAGGGCCCGTCATGACGCCGGCTCTTGAGGTGGACGGTGCGCGCGAGCAGCTCCTTGCCCGTCCCATTCTCCCCGGTGACGAGCACCGGCAGCTCACTGGCCGCCACGCGCTCCGCCAGGGACGTGGCCGCCAGGAAGGACGCGCTCTGCCCCACCAGCGAGACGCCGCCCGCCGCGCGCGTCAGCGAGCTGCGCAGCGTCTCCACTTGCCGCTCCAGCGTCACCCGCGCGAGCGCCCGCTGCACCACCACCAGCAGCACGTCCGGGTCCACCGGCTTGGTGAGGAAGTCGTACGCCCCCAGGCGCACCGCCTCCAGCGTGTGCCGCGTGTCCCCCGCCCCGGACACGACGACGACCTTCGTCCCGGGCTTCGCGCTCAGCAACGCCGCGAGCCCCTCCAGCCCCGCGGCGACGCTGCCATCGGGAGGCAGCATCAGGTCGAGCAGCACCAGGGGGAAGTCACGTGCGTCGAAGGCAACGCGAGCGGAGGGCCGGTCCGCGGCCTCCACCACCTCGTACCCCGCCTCGCGCAGCAGCGCGCCATAGACCTTGCGGAACGCGGCGTCGTCATCCACGAGCAACAGCGGGTGCGGTGCGGACATGCGTGGGGCCTCCGCCTCAGTCCGGCAGCGGCGCCTGGCGCGGCGTCCCCATCAACTCCAGGGTGCGCAGGGCCACCTGGATGAGCGTCTGGGCGCACGGCTCACACCCGCCGCCACAGCACCGCGGCCAACGGCCTTCCGGGTTGCGCAGCAGCGGGCGCACACAGGATTGGTAGTAGCTAGGCAAGCCGAGCTCCTCGCTGGCGCGGACCAGCGCGGCTTCGAACGGAGGTGGCGTGGATGGGGTGACGTCGGACACGGGACTGTTTTAACAGCCACCCTGTCCGCTGCCCACTCGCCCCAGCCCGTGACAGCGCGAATCACAGCAGCGAGGACTGCGCGGGGACTTCGGGCGCGCTCGTCAGGGGCTGGCAGGTGGCACACCAGTACGTGTTCCGCCCGCCGAGGCGTTGATGGGAAACGGGCGTGGCGCAGCGCGGGCACGGCGCCCCCGCGCGGCCGAACACGTTGCGCCGGTGCTTCGCCTGCCCCTGGACGCCAAAGAGGTCTCGCTGGGTGCCTCGCATGCGGAGCCCTTCATCGAGCACCGCCTGGATGGCGCGATCCAACCGGACCACCTCATCGGCCGTGAGGGACGACGCCAGCCGACGTGGCTCAATCCCCGCCTGCCACAGGCTCTCATCCGCGTCCCGGTTGCCGAGCCCCGCCACCACCCGCTGGTTGAGGAGCACCGTCTTGAGCGGGCTCTTCCGCCGCCCAAGCTGACGCGCCAGCACCGCTGGGGTGAACCCCGCTCCCAGCGCCTCTGGCCCGAGTCCGTCCAGCTTCAAGCGCGCGGCCAGCTCATCGGAAGGCGCCAGGGCGAGGCGCGCGTAGCCGAGCGAGTCCGTGAAACGCAGCTCCTCGCCGCCCTCCAGTTCGAGCACCACCAGCGTCGAAGCCGGGCGCTCACTCCCCTTGGGGCGCAGCGCCAGCTCACCGAAGAGCATGAAGTGCAGCGCGAGCGTCATCCCGTCATCGAGCGCGAGCAGGATGAACTTGGCCCTCCGGTTCGCTGCGGTGACCTGCCGCCCCTTCAAGGCTTTGATGAAGTCCGGCGGCGACGGGAAGCGGACGGCCGCGGGAACCAGGACCTCCGCCCCCACGAAGCGGCGGCCCACGACGGCCTGCCGCAAGTCCCGGGTGATGATTTCGACTTCAGGCACCTCTGCCACGCGGACGTCTCCTCCGCACATGCATGGTGTCGGCGCCTGGCGTCGTGCCACGAAGACGCCCTCACGCCATGGCGCCCGGCCGCCCTCCGAGCGGCGCGCGCGACGCCGCGCCCCTCGGGGCTCAGGCGCGGACTTCCACCTCGCGGACGTCGCGAGAGACCTCCCGCACCTCGACCTTCACATCCAAGAATTGAGCGATGGTGTGGAGCTGCGTCTCGGCATGTCCGTCCAGCGGCAGCGTGCGGAACGTGCCGCCCTTCGCCAGGGCCAGGAGGAGCAGCAGTTGGTCACACAGGTGCTCGCCCACCGGCACGCCCGCATCGAGGTAGCGCTTCACCGCTTCAACGACGTGTTCGGCCACGGCCTCCGCCCGCTTCCCCCGCTCACCGAAGCCGGTGAAGACCTCCGTCACGTGCTCACTCTCCACCTCGGCGACCAGCACGTTGCCGGGCCCCAGCGGACGCTTCAGCTCCTCCGTCCGGAGCTCATCGGGCCGCCACTTCAGCGCCGCCCCCGCCGTCCCCAGCTCGCGCTGCGCCACGTCGAACGGGAGCATGGCAATCACGGCCTTCAGGTCGCGACGGACCACGCGCCCCCGCTCCAGCAGGTGCAACGGCTTCAGCGGCGCGGGCCGCACGTCGACCCGGAACTTCCCGCCCCCGGCCGGGAAGAAGCCAGCCCGCTCCAGCGTCGCCTCCACGGACGGCCCCATGCGACGGACCAGCGGCAGATACGCCCGCTGGAGGAAGTCGAACGGTGGCGCCATGGGGTTGTGCGTCCCGCCCTCCAAAATCAGCGTGGAAGGCCCGTCCGCCAGGAGCAGCGCCGGAAGCACCGTCTGGAGCACCAGCGTCGCGCTGCCCGCGGTGCCCACCGCGAAGTGGTAGTTCCCCGCGGCCAGGGCGCGCGGCCGGAAGGTCAGCTCGCGCGAGCCGAGCTCCGCGCCCGACACCTCCGCGGCCCCCACGGCCTCCGCCGCCTTCACCGACGTCAGGTGCTGGCGCAGCAGGCCCGGCTTCTTCCGACCCGCGCGGATGTTCTGGATGGTGAAGGGCTTGCCCGTCACCAGCGACAGCGCCAGCGAGGTGCGCAGCACCTGCCCCCCGCCCTCTCCCCGTGAGCCATCGATGCGCACCATGACGTCCTCCTCCTTGCTGCTCGCGAATCACGAACCACCCGGCGCGCACTGACACCCCCGTGAAAATAGCGGCGCCCGCGCCCCCATCCGGTGTTGATGGTCACCTGAACGCGCGGGAATCTGGTCATGGTCGAGAGAGGGGCTTGACTTCAGGCCAGCGCGCTCCGAGCGCTGGCCGGTGGCCCCCTGTCGCCGCGTGCGCCCCGAGTCACAGGGGCGCCGCCAGGCGCCGAGCGGAGCGAGCTTGCCCTTGACCCGGCGGGGCACCCGGTGGCCACGAACCCCGGAAATCCGGTCGACCTGATGACAGGAATATGCGCTTCCTGGTGACCATCAACACGGGAGAGGTGCTGGGCCGCTACAAGCGGCGCAGCGCGGAGCTCGACGGGGCGATTACCAGCGCGTACGTGCAGGGTGTCTCCACGAGGAAGATGGGCAAGGTGACGCGCGCTCTCATGGGCGAGGCCGTCTCTCGCTCGACCGTGAGTCGGGTGACGCGGACACTGGAGGAGAAGGTGGAGGCGTTGCGCACCCAGCCACTCGCCCAGGCCTTCCGCTACCTGTACCTGGATGCCACCTTCCGCAGGCGCCAGATGGGCGCGCACGGTTCAGAGTGTCTCGGCCCTGGTGGCCTATGGCGTGGCGAGGATGAGCACCGGCACCTGCTCGCCGTCACCCTGGGTGGCAGGGAGTCGGTGGACTCGTGGCTGGACTTGCTGCGCCAGTTTCTGGAGCAAGGACTGAAGAACGTGCGGCTCGTCATCCCCGGCGGGCACGCGGGACTGGCCGCTGCGGCCCGTTAGGCCCTGCCGGAGGAGCGGTTGCAGCGCTGCACCGTGCACTTCACCCGGAACGTGCTCACCAAGGAGCCATGGAGGCTACGCGGACGGATGGGCAAGCAGACGTCGGCCATCTTCGAGGCCCTCAACGTCCAGGAGGCCAGGAAGCGACTGGAGGCCCTCGAGGAGGGCCTGGGACGGCAGTTGCCCGAAGCCATGGAGTGCCTGCGCGAAGGCTTCGCCGCCGCCACCTGCTTTTTCGCTTTCCCCTGGGCCCACTGGAAGCGCCTGCGTAGCACCAACGGCCTGGAGCGCCTCCACTGCGAGGTGAAGCGCCGCATCTGCGGCGTCGGCGCCTTCCCGGACCGCGCCAGCGCGCTGCGCCTCATCACTGCCGTCGCCCATGAAATCACCGGCGTCTGGGATGACCGCCGCTACCTCGATATGTCCCTGCTGAATTCAACCACTGACACCGATGCTGCATGATGCTGCCAAGGAGCTTCCCTCCCTCGAACCCCTCCGGAGCAACTACACACGATTCGGGACTTGACCTTCGATTTCCTCAACCATGAGAGCGCGAGTACTCGGGTCGAGAACTGGCCAAGCGAACATTAGGTTCATCTCCATTCTGCGTGAGCGGGATCGGGTTCGGGGCAGCAGCCATCGCGTCCAGAACTACCGCCGCGCGTCACTCTTTCTTCGTCACGGTTTCGCAGCACGCCAACAGGGCCTTGGCGTAAGCCTCCGCAGCGTCCCGCACCCATTGAGGCCGAACAACGGAACTCCAAGCCAGGATCGTCGTCACACAGACCCCGAACGATACTAATCCGCGACCTGGGAGGAAATTGGCGAAGCCGTTGAAGGAGCCGACCAGGAAAGCCGCATTGATCACGAGACAAAGGGCCGCCAATGTGATGCCCCATCGCTTGAGCCCATAGAGGTTGCGGCGAAATCCGTATGAGACGTTCTCATCAAATACCATCCGAAACCGCTTACGGTCACGCGTGTATTCCAGGAGCCAACGGACAGCACTCGCGTAATACCCATCCGCATCCGCGAGGCTCTTGCTCTCATCCTCCTCTGTAGGTGCGCGCCACTTCGGGATGTGCTTTTTAAAGAAAGCGAAGTAGCGGGCCTTGGTCACAGCATCCAGCTTGCTGCTCTGGTGCCGTAACCAGACCGTTGTCGGGCTTCCACCCCAAGACTTGAAGAGTACCTCTTCCGCTGCACGTCCCCGTTCGCGCGCGAGGTGGGCGAGCCACACGATGATCCCGCAGGTCGTACCGAGGCCGATCAGTCCCGCCCCCCATGTGAAAATCCCCGGCGTCCAAGCGCCGACGGTGATCAAGAGCGGAACCAGCATGAGGAAGGCGGGTTGGAGTCGCGCCCTCCTGCTGTAGGCATCCAGTAGATCACCCATGCCTACTTCTCGACCTTGTTGGAGAACTTCAACGGTACCGAATCGGAGTAGTCCGCACGCGCGGGCATGTCATAGCTGTGGCGCATCTTCGAGCCCTTTGTCGTGTAGACGCGGGCACCACGGCGCATGAACGCATTCACCACCTTGCGGCGAGGGTGCGTCTCGCACTCCTTCGCGACTGAGGCGAATGCTATCGTGTCCCGCATCGGCAGAGCCGAGCGAGAGCCCAACCAGCGGTCGAGCACCGACGGTGACACATTATGCCGACTCCCGTGGTGAGGCACCTGCATGAAGTTGAGGCCGGACAACGGGATGCCAAGGTGCTGCGCATAGTTCGCGGCCTCATGCAGAGAGATGACACCCGCGTCCCCTGTCAAGAGAACACCGCGTCCATCGAAGTTGGCGAATTGAACAACACTGCTCTCGTTCTCATGAGCCGTCTCCGGT
>NZ_JAAIYB010000218.1 GCF_010894475.1 Myxococcus vastator | reverse complement strand
CCGGGGCCCCCGTCCCCGGACGCGGGCCCCGGCGAGGCGAAGCTGTGGGTGAACCTGGGCATGGACGACGGCATGGACGAGGCGAAGCTGCCCGCCGCGCTGGAGGCCGCGGGCGCTCCGGCCGGCAAGGTGCTGCGCACCCTGCTGCGCCCCACCTACGGCTACGCCTACGTGGCCGAGGACGACGCGCCCGGCTTCGAGGCCGTCAACGGCAAGCCCCACGGCGAGAAGGCGCTGAAGGTGGAGCGTCACCGTCCGCGTGGCGCGCGCCCGGAGCGCCGTCCCCGCACGGAGGCCCTGCCGGAGGTGCCCGGCCAGACGCGCCTGTGGGTGGGCCTGGGCAAGCAGGACGGGCTGGACGAGGCGGGCGTCGCCGCCGCGCTGGAGGCCGCGGGCGCTCCGGCCGGCAAGGTGCTGCGCACGGACCTGCGCCCCACCTACGCGTACGTCTTCGTCGCCGACGAGGACGTCGCGGCCTTCGAGACCACGCACGGCAAGCCCCACGGCGAGCGCACGCTCAAGGTGGAGCAGGCCAAGCGGAAGTAGTCCCTCAGGTGCCGCCAGTCCCTGGACTGGCGGCCTTCCTGCGCCGCTCGCGGTGGTAGTGGGCGGCGCACAGGCTCCGGGCGAGCACCGGCTTGTCGCAGCCGGGCTCGCCGCAGCGGGCGGGCTCCGGCCGGACGGCCTGGAGGTCCTCCGTCGCCGGCGCGGGCGCGGGCCCGTTGAACATCACCTCCGCCACCGACAGCAGTCGGTCCACGTCCGCGCGGGCCAGGCCACGCCCCTGGACGAAGGCCTCCAGCCGGTGGACCCCCGCGTCCTTCGTGTCCTCCAGCCGCAAGAGCTCCCACAGCGGGAGCTGGAGCGCGGCGGCCACCTGCAGCAGCGTCTCATAGCTGGGGCTGCGCTCGCCCCGCTCCAGCAGGGACGCGAAGGACACGGAGATGCCGCAGCGGGCGGCGAGGTCCTCCTGGGTGAGGCCCCGCCGCTCCCGCAGTGCCCGGATGCGCCGGGCCAGTCCCTGGAGGTGTCCACTCACGGTGGAAGCATCCGGCGGTTCGGGCGGCATGGCAGTTTCCTATGGTAGCGCACCCCTTCTGTTAAGGTCGCGCGCGCCGCCATCCAGGAGCATGCCGACACATGAGCGCCGTCGAGGGTACCAACTACTACTTCCGCAAGGCCGCGCGGATCATGGACGTGGGCACCCCCATCGAAACGCTGCTCGCCACGCCCCTGCGCGAGGTGAAGGTCCAGGTCTCCATTGAAATGGACTCCGGGGAGATTCGCACCTTCCTCGGCTACCGGATCCAGCACGACAACAGCCGCGGCCCCATGAAGGGCGGCCTGCGCTACCACCCGATGCTGGACCAGGACGAGTGCGCGTCGCTCGCCTCGTTGATGACGTGGAAGACAGCCGTGGTGAACGTCCCCTACGGCGGCGCCAAGGGCGGCATCGCGTGTGATCCGTCCCAGCTGAGCATCAAGGAGCTGGAGCGCCTCACCCGGAAGTTCGTGGACCAGGTGCAGGACGTCATCGGCCCCACGCGCGACATCCCCGCGCCCGACGTCAACACCAACCCCCAGGTGATGGCGTGGATCATGGACCAGTATTCGCGCTACCACGGCCACTCGCCCGCGGTGGTGACGGGCAAGCCGCTGGAGCTGTACGGCTCCAAGGGCCGCGAGGCCGCCACCGGCCGCGGGCTGCTCTACGTGGCGCGTGAAATCCTGAGGGATTTGGGCCTGCCGGTGAAGGGCACGCGCTTCGCGCTCCAGGGCTTCGGCAACGTGGGCAGCCACACCGCGCAGCTCCTCTGGGAGGACGGCGGCGTGGTGGTGGCCGTGTCGGATGCGCTGGGCGGCGTGCGCAACCCGCAGGGCCTGGACGTCCCGTCCCTCTTCGAGCACGTGAAGCGCACCGGCACGGTGACGGGCTTCGGCGGCGGTGCTTCGTGCAGCAACGAGGACGTGCTGGGCGCGGACTGTGAGGTCCTCATCCCGGCGGCGCTGGGCCACGTGCTCACCCGGGAGAGCGCCCACGCGGTGCGCGCCCGGCTCATCATCGAAGGCGCCAACAGCCCCACGCAGCCGGAGGCCGACGAGGTGTTCGAGAAGCGCGGCATCTTCGTGGTGCCGGACGTGCTGGCCAGCGCCGGCGGCGTGACGGTGAGCTACTTCGAGTGGGTGCAGAACCTCCAGCACCTGTCGTGGGAAGAGGACCGCGTCAACGCGGAGCTGGAGAAGTCCATGAAGGAGGCCTACGAGCGCGTGGCGCAGGTGGCGCGCTCCCGGAAGGTCTCCATGCGGACGGCCGCGTACATCCTGGCGATTGGCCGGGTGGGCAAGGCCACCGTGCTGCGCGGCATCTGACGCGGCCCGCCGTGTCACGCCCTGGACGTGGCGCGGCGCGGCAGACAGGCGGCGGAGCGCGCTCTTTCCTCGTGTCTCTTCCGCCCGGGGCTCGCATCCGGTAGAGGCGCGGCCATGGTCACCCTCGAGGACATCCAGGCCGCGCGCGAGCGCCTTCGCTCGGCCATTCGCCCCACGCCGTGCCCGCAGTCGGACTACTTCACGGAGCGGACGGAGTGCGCCGCGGTGTACTTCAAGCTCGAGAACCTCCAGCGCACCGGGGCCTTCAAGGAGCGCGGCGCCCTCAACAAGCTGCTGACGCTGACCGAGGACGAGCGGCGCCGGGGCGTCATCGCCGCGTCGGCCGGCAACCACGCGCAGGGCGTGGCGTACCACGCGCGGCGGCTGGGCGTGAACGCCACCATCGTCATGCCGGAGCGCACCCCGCTCATCAAGGTGTCGCGCACGCGGGATGACTACGGCGCGCGCGTGGTGCTCAAGGGCACCAACTACGACGAGGCGTACGCGGAGGCGCTGCGCATCCAGAAGGCGGAGGACCGCGTCTTCATCCACCCCTTCAATGACGCGCACGTCATCGCCGGCCAGGGCACCATTGGCCTGGAGCTGCTGGAGCAGTGCCCTGATTTGGAGGTGGTGCTCGTCCCCATTGGCGGCGGCGGGCTCATCTCCGGCATCGCGTGCGCGCTGAAGGAGACGCGGCCCGACATCCGCGTGGTGGGCGTGCAGGCGGAGACCATCGCCAGCATGAAGGCGTCGGTGGAGGCGGGCGAGCGCGTGCTGCTGGCCGCCGCGGGCACCACCATCGCGGACGGCATCGCCGTCAAGCGCGTGGGAGACCTCACCTTCCCCATGGTGCAGAAGTACGTGGACGAGGTGGTGGCGGTGGACGAGGAGGAGATCGCCGCCGCCATCCTCACCCTGCTGGAGCAGGAGAAGAGCGTGGTGGAGGGCGCCGGCGCGGTGGGCGTGGCGGCGCTGCTCCGCGGTGACGTGCCCGCCGCGCGGGGCCGGCGCACCGCCATCATCCTCAGCGGCGGCAACATCGACATGAACGTCATCAGCCGCATCATCGAGCGCGGCCTGGTGAAGGCCGGCCGCCTGGTGCAGTTGGAGGTCCGGCTGCCGGACCGGCCCGGCATGCTGGCGAAGCTCACCACGCAGGTGGCGGACCTGCGCGCCAATGTCGTGGAGATCCACCACGAGCGCGCCTTCTCCAAGGCGGGCCTGGGGGAGACCATGGTGGAGGTGACGCTGGAGACCACCGGGCCCGCGCAAATCGAGGAGCTGGAGCGCGCGCTCCACCGGCTGGGCTGGCAGGTGGCCCGCAAGTAACAGCCGTCCGGGGCAGAGGGCCTTGCGCCCGTGCGCCCGTGTCCGGCGATACTCAGGGCATGAGCCCCGCCGCCCTGCTCTCCGCCCTGCTGCTGACCGCCGCCCCTGCCTCTCCCGGACAGAAGGCGAAGTCGCTCGCCGCCAGCCGCGCCTGGGAGGAGCTGTATCTGGCCTTCTCGGCCGGCGAGGCGTCGGACGTGCCCGCCGCGCAGCGGAGCACCGTCGCCACGGCGCTCCAGAAGGGCTGCGAGGCCCTGAGGGACGAAGACCCGGTGATGGCGTACTCGCTGGGCGAGCGCGCCGCCGTCTACGGTGACTCCGCGGGCGCGCTGCGGTGCCTGGCCCGGACCGCGCGGAAGACGGACCAGCGGGCCGCCGCGGAGGCCGCCCTGCGCAAGGGGCTGGCCCAGTACCCCAAGGACGGCGCCTTCGGCCTGGAGCTGGGGCGGCTGCTGATGGAGGAGCAGGACGCGGCGGGCGCCGTGGCCGCGCTGGAGAAGGTGCCGGCGAAGTCGAAGGAGGCCGCGGAGGCGAAGCGGCTGCTCGTGCAGGCCCGCGCCAAGACAACGGAGGAGACCGCCGCGCGGCGGGAGGCGGAGCGCCTGGAGCTGCGGATGAACGGCGCCACGAGCGGGAGGCCCACCGTCATGGTCGAAGCCCAGCCCGCGGTGGCCGGCCAGGGACGGGGCTCCACGCGCTCGGCCAGCCTCAGCTACGAGTCGGGCACCGGCGCGGACGGCATGCGGACGCGCTCCAACAGCCGCTTCGTCATCAAGTACTTCAACAACCAGCGCGACTTCGGCCAGCGCGCGGAGTACGAGGGCCGAATCGTCGCCGCCCTGGACGAGGCCTACGACTTCACCCGCAGCATGCTGGGCGAGGTGCGACAGGCGCCAGTGGACATCATCCTGTACACGCTCGCGGAGTTCCAGACGCACTTCGGCGCGGCGAGGGCGCGAGCGGTCGCCGGGCTCTATTCCGACAACGCCATCCGCATCAACGACGCCGCGGAGCTCACGCAGCAGACCAAGGCCACCCTGGTCCACGAGTACGTCCACGCCGCGCTGGACGACTTCTGTGGCGGCTACGGCAACAACCTCCCCATCTGGCTCAACGAGGGACTGGCCGAGTACGTCGAGTGGCGCTACCTGGGCGTCGAGGACCCCCAGCGGTCGGTCCGGAACTACATGGCCCAGGCCGCCAAGGCGAACGGCCTGCCCAAGCTGGCGCAGATGGAGGGCTCGTCCCTCATCATGCAGCGGAATCCGACGGTCGCCTATGCCACCTCCGCCGTGGCCGTCCGCGAGCTGGTGAAGCGGGGCGGCACGGGCCGGTTCCTCACGATGGTCCGCGAGGTGGGACAGGGAAGACCCATCGACGAGGCACTGTCGGAGCACTACGGCAAGACGCGGGCGAGCCTCGACGAGGACGTCCGGGCCGCTCTCCAGTAGGGGAGGCTGGCAGCCAGGCCCGGGCCAATTGGTTTACCCGTTCCCGGGAGTCCCCTAGACTCGCAGCCCCCTCTATTTACGCTGCGACAGAAGCTCGGCGGTACGCTGTCCGCAGCAAGGTGACGGATGTCGGACACGCGCGCAGCGATGAGAGAATTCCGTTTCCTCGACGAGAAGCGGAAGCTGGGAAGCCTGTCTCCTGTGGAGGAGGCTCGCTGGAACGAGCTGCGCGCACAGTTGGGCGTGGATGACGCGCCAGCCGCGGACGCCGCCGCCTGGCAGCAGCAGGCCGCGCCCCAGGGCTACTACGCCGCGGACGGCCAGTGGTACCCCTACCCCGCCGGCTATGAGCAGCAGCCCCAGGGCTACTACGCCGCCGATGGCCAGTGGTACCCCTACCCCGCCGGCTATGAGCAGCAGCCCCAGGGCTACTACGCCGCCGATGGCCAGTGGTACCCCTACCCCGCCGGCTACGACCCGAACGCGCAGGCGTATGCGCAGCAGGGCTACGACCCGAACGCCCAGGCTTACGCGCAAGAGGGGTACGACCCGAACGCTCAGGCCTATGCGCAGCAGGGTTACGACCCGAACGCTCAGGCTTACGCGCAGCAGGCGTATGACCCGAATGCGCAGGCGTATGCGCAGCAGGGTTACGACCCGAACGCTCAGGCCTATGCGCAGCAGGCGTATGACCCGAACGCCCAGGCTTACGCGCAGCAGGGGTACGATCCGAACGCTCAAGCGTATGCGCAGCAGGGCTACGACCCGAACGCGCAGGCTTACGCGCAGCCGGCGCATGACCCGAATGCGGGCTACGCCCAAGGCGCTGCCGAGGCGTGGCAGGCGGATCCGCAGGCCCATGCCGCGGAGTCCGTGCAGCAGCCCTACCCCACCGCTCCCGCGACCCAGCCGGCTGTCGAGCCAGACCACATCAGCCTGTCGGACGACATCGACATTCCCGCGCTGAGCGAGCCCGCGCCGTGGATGACGCCGGGCGCCGGTGGCCAGGCGCAGAGCGCGCTGAGTGATGAGCAGGAACCCTCCATCGAGGCGACACCCGCCGACGAGGAACCGGCGGCGGCGGATGATCCGTCTGCGTCGTTCGCGGACGTCACCGAGGACCTCCAGCAGGAGGCTCAGCCCGAGTTCGAGGAGGCGCAGCCGGAAGCCCTGAACGTGGCGGAGGATGACTTCTCGGAGGTGAGCACGGACACCCCGGCGGTGACCGCCAGCGCCGAGCCCGAGACCTCCCTGGAGGCGTCGTTCGCCGACATGTCGATGGAGGTCGAGTCGGCACCGGAGGCGCCCACCGGCGACGCCCTGGCCTCGACGGAAGTGGAGGTCCCCTCCTCCGAGGTCGAGTTGCTGGACGGCACCGCCGACAGCGAGCCTGTCCTGGCCCACGAGCAGTCTCCCGCCGCCATCGATGATGCGTGGGCCTCCGCGCCGCTCGCCGTCGAGCCTGAGCACGTGGACGTCGCCGATGCGGGCGACATCATCGACGTTGCCGCCATGGCGGAGCCGGAGGCGGCCTCGCAGGCCGCGGACTCGGAAATCGCGCTCGATGATTCCGACATGGTCGAAGCGTCGGCTGCGGGTACGACGGACGCGTGGGACGCGGGCACGACGACCGACGTGACGGCTGACCACGGCGCGACGGATTTCAGCGCGGGCGATACTTACGAGGCACAGCCCGCCGAGATTGCACTCGACACCGCGGAGGTGGCTTCGGCCGAAGCCGAGCCCACCGAGATCGCGCTCGATGCAGCCGACGTGAGCGACGAGGCGGTTGAGCACGCCCCGGAGACGGCGGCGCTCGACGCGTCTGCCGGGACTGAAACGGGCGACGACAACGCGCCCGCCGAAATCGCGCTCGACGCTTCCGATGTCGCCGTGGCGGAGACCTCTCCCGAGACGGACTTCGCGGCGGCCGACGTCAGCGATGCCTCGACGGCGGAGGCCTACCCCGAGACGGACTTCGCGACGGCCGACGTCAGCGATGCCTCGACGGCGGAGGCCTACCCCGCGACGGACTTCGCGACGGCGGAGACCTATCCCGCGACGGACTTCGCGACGGCGGAGACCTACCCCGCGACGGACTTCGCGACGGCCGACGTCAGCGCTGCCGCGACGGCGGAGGCCTACTCTGAGGCAGACTTCGCGACGCCTGACGTCAGCGACGCCGCGACGGCGGAGGCCTATCCCGAGGTGGCGCTGACCACCTCCGAGACAGGTGACACGACCGCAGCCGCTCCCGAGCTTGCGCTCTCGGCTTCGGATGTCGTCGAAACGTCCGCTCCCGAGCCTGAGTTGACGGCCGCGGATGCCGGCAACGAAGTCGTCGCCGAGGCCGCGCCCCCCGACACCTACGGCAGCGAAGCCGCCTCGTTCGAGCCCTACGCAGAGACAGCATCCAGCGCAGGCGACGCGACCGCCGCTGGCGAGCCGTACACCGAAGCCGTGCTCGACGCCCCGGAGGTCAGCGACACGACCGGGAGCGAGCACGCTTTCACGACGTCCGAAGCGAGCGAGTCGGCCACCGCCGAGGCGTATCCGGAAGTGGCACTCGACGCCGCCGACGTCAGCGAAGTGGCTGTCATCGAGACGGCGCACGGCACCTACGAAACCACGGACGAAGCCTCCACCGGGTCGGAGCTCGTCCTTGACGCAACCGAGATGAGCGAGCCCGAAATCGCTCTCGATGCGTCTGATGTCGCCGAGTCCGCCTCCGCCCATTCGCCCTCCGAAATCACGCTCGACGCCACGGACGTCGCCGAATCCGCGCCCATTGAGTCGGCCGCGGAGATTTCCCTGGAGGCCTCCGACGTCGCCGAGCCGCAGTCGGCCGAAATCGCGCTCGATGCCTCTGAGGTGACCGCAGCGTCTCCCGCGCAGGAGGGAAGCGTCCCGACGCTGGAGCTCAACGCGGCCGAGGTTGCGTCCGAAGAGCCCTCGCTCGATGTCATCGATGTCGAGTCCGCGCCCGGATACGCCGAGGAAGAAGCATCGTTCCAGGCCGCTGATGCCGGGAGCGAGCAGCCCACGCTTGAGGTCATCGACGTCGAGACGGAGGCCGCTGCTCCCGAAGTGGACTTCCCGCAGGGAGCTGCGCCCTTCGCGGCGTCGGAGGTCCCATCGCTCGAGATTCGGCCGGTCCAGGTGGGTCCGGACCTCCACGCGGAAACGCTCGAGGTGGTGGGAGAGCCGACGCATGCGTCCGCACGGCACTCCGCGCGCACGCCTTCCGCCGAGGAGATGTTCGACCTGAGCGGGAATCCCGAAGAGGCGGTGCCTCTCGCGGCGGCGAACGAGTTCCTGGCCCACGGACACTTCGCGCCGACCGATGAGCGCGGTGTGGCGATGGCGGAGGGTGACGCGAGCACCCTGGAGCTGCAGCCTGAATGGGCCTCCACTTCCGAGCCGCCCGCTGCGGAAGCGGCCCAGACGGAATGGGCCACTTCGGGTGAGCAAGCCGCTTCCAGCGACGCGTATGCGGGCTGGGAGGATCCTGTTTCGGAAACCGTCGAACTCCAGGCGGAGTGGGCGGAGCCTGTCGATGGGCAGAGCGCGCCTGTCACCGCTTCCGAGGGGATGGCCTCCGCGGAAACGGCACCTGCCCCGAGCGACACGGAGTGGGCGGCTTCCGACGCAGGCGCCGCCCCCGAGGCTGTCCAGGCCGAGTGGGCCGACGCCACCACCGAGCTCCAGCCCGAATGGGTTGCGGCCGAGGCCGCTGCACCCCCTGAAGCCCAACCCGAGTGGGCCACCACCGAGGAGCAGGCGCCCACCGAGGCGCAGGCGCAGTGGACCGAGACCGCCGCGCAGACCGCGCCCGGCGGCGCACAGCCGGAATGGGCTGCGAACACGCCCGAGGTAGCCCAGGCCGACTGGGCTTCGTCCTCCACCGAAGCCGAGCCCGTCGAACTCCAAGCGGAGTGGGCTGAGCCGACCGAGGAGGAAGGCCAGGCCCATTGGGCCACGGCTGAAGCGTCTCCGAGCGAGGGCTGGAACACGGCGTCGACTGAAGCAGCGCCCGTGGAAGTTCAGGCCGAGTGGGACGAGGCTTCTGAGGCCACGCCCGCGGAGGTTCAGGCCGATGGGTCAGCCCCTACGTCCGACGCAGCACCGGTGGAAGTGCAAGCCGAGTGGGCCAGCCCCGCCCAGCAGGATGGAGCCTCCCTGACGGCTGAACCCGCGACGACCGAGGCCCAGGCCGGATGGGCTGCGCCAGAAACCGGTGACGCCACCACGGATGCCCAGGCAGGTTGGACGACGCCGGGCGCCGAGGCCGCGCAGTCCGAGTGGGCCACGCCTGTCGAAGAAGTCGCCGCACAGCCCGAGTGGGCCACGACGCCTGCGGCGGAAGCCGCGCAGACCGACTGGGCCGCGCCCGCTACGGAAAACGCCGGGCAGCCGGAGTGGGCTGCGTCTGCGCCCGAAGCCGCTCCCGGTGAAGGTGCGCAGCCCGAGTGGGCTTCGCCTGCGACCGAGGAAGTCCAGGCTGAGTGGGCGACGCCTACGGCCGAAGCCGCCGCATCGTCGGAGTGGGCTTCGCCTGCGACCGATGGAGCCCAGGCTGAGTGGGCTGCGCCCGCGACCGATGTGGCGCAGACCGACTGGGCCGCGGCGCCCGCTGAAGCTGCGCAGCCGGAGTGGGCTTCGCCCGCGGCTGAAGAGGTCCAAGGCGAGTGGGCGACTCCCGCTGCCGAAGCCGCCACACCGTCGGAATGGGCCTCGCCCGCCACGGAAGAGGCTCAAGGCGAGTGGGCGACTCCTGCAGCCGAAGCCACCGCCTCGTCGGAATGGGCCTCGCCCGCCACCGAGGAAGCCCAGGCCGAGTGGGTAACTCCCGCGGAAGGCGCTGCACCGTCGTCGGAGTGGGCCTCGCCCGCCACCGAGGAAGTCCAGGCCGAGTGGGCGACTCCCGAGGAAAGCGCCGCACCGGCAACGGAATGGGCTTCGCCCGCCACAGAGGAAGTCCAGGCCGAGTGGGCCACACCTGCGGCCGAAGCCGCCGCATCGTCGGAGTGGGCCTCGCCCCCCACCGAGGAAGTCCAGGCCGAGTGGGCGACTCCCGAGGAAGGCGCTGCACCGGCGTCGGAGTGGGCTTCGCCCGCCACAGAGGAAGCCCAGGCCGAGTGGGCCACGCCTTCGGCCGAAGCCACCGCATCGTCGGAGTGGGCTTCGCCCGCGACGGCCGAAGCCCAGGCCGAGTGGGCGACTCCCGAGGAAGGCGCCGCACCGGCATCGGAATGGGCCTCGCCCACCACCGAGGAAGTCCAAGCCGAGTGGGCCACACCCGCCACCGAAACCGCCGCACCGGCGTCGGAGTGGGCCTCGCCCGCCACCGAAGAAGTCCAGGCCGAGTGGGCCACGCCCGCCACCGAAACCGCCGCACCGGCGTCGGAGTGGGCTTCGCCCACCACCGAGGAAGTCCAGGCCGAGTGGGCCACACCCGCCACCGAAACCGCCGCACCCGCGTCGGAGTGGGCCACGCCTACGCCCGAAGCCGCCCAGAGCGCCTGGGCCGCCCCCACGGAAGGCGCGCAGGCCGAGTGGGCGACTCCCGAAGCAGAGGAGGTCCAGGCCGAGTGGGCCACCGCTCCGGCGGAGGACTCGCAACAGGAGTGGGCAACACCCACGGAAGCCCCCCACGCCGAGTGGGCTACGCCCGCCACCGAGGAAGTCCAGGCCGAGTGGGCGGAGCCCATCGAGGAAGCCGCTCCGGCCGCCGAATGGGCCTCAACGAGCGCACCTGTCGCCTCGCAATGGGACACGTCCGCCGACACCGTCCCCGCGGCCTCGGAATGGAACGCGCCCACGGGTGACGCGCCCGCCGCCGAGTGGTCCTCGGAGCAGACGGCGAGCTGGAACGAAGCGCCCGCCGAAGAGGTCTCCCTCGCGGACACGGCCACGCCCGCCTCGGCGGAGTGGACTGACGCCTCCGTGGACGTGGAGCCCGTCATGGAGGAGGCCGAGCCCATCGAAGAGGCTTCCGCGTGGGAGGCCGAGCCCATGCAGGACAGCTCCTTCGGCGCGCAGGCGCAGGACTTCACCGAGGCCACGCCCATCGAGGAAGAAGAAGTCTCGATGGAGCTCGAGCAGGAGGTCTCCGAAATCGACGTCGAGGAAGAAGCCGTGGTGCCGCCGCCCGCGCCCATGGCCGCCATCCCTGTCGTCGCGCCGGCGCCCGCGCACTTCGCCCAGGCGGCCTCACTGGCCACCGCCGCGCAGCCGCAGCACGCCGCCGTCGTCATGCCGGCCGCGCCCGCCAACCGCATCGCAGTGGAGCGTGAGCCGCTCTTCGACGACACCGCCATCGTCGGAGGCACGGCCCTCACCTCCTTCGTCGAAGGCGAGCACCGCGTCATCATCCACACCGTCGAAGGCCAGGTGAAGCGCGGCACCATCCGCGACGCGGACCTGCTCGACGAGGTCATCTCCCTGGAGCAGCAGAGCGGCTTCGCCGCCGAGCAGATTCAGGGCAAGCGCGTGAAGGCCATCTTCTTCATGCTCGCCGCCGGTGCGCGTCAGCCGCAGGTGGAGGGACAGAAGATTCGGGTCACCTTCAATGACGGACGTCAGGTCGCGGGCTTCTCCCAGGACTTCCAGGGCAGCACGCCGGGCTTCTTCGTCATCCCCGCCGACCAGCGCACCAACACCGCGCGCATCTTCATCTACCGCTCCAGCGTGCAGGCGGTGGCCGAGGGCTGAGCGGACGACGGGCGGGGCCACCGTACCCCGCAAATGAAAGAGGGGCCCCCACCACCGTGGGAGGCCCCTCCGTCATTTCAGGAGAAACGAAGGACTACTTCTTGTCCGTCGCGGCCGGGGCGCCGGCGTCCGACTGCTTCACCAGCGACAGGTCCAGGTTCACGGTGACTTCCTCACCCACCGCGACGCCACCCGTCTCCAGCGCCTGGTTGTAGGCCAGGCCGAAGTCCTTGCGGTTCAGCTTGGTGGTCGCCGTCACGCCCGTGCGGGTGTTGCCCCAGGGGTCCTTGGCCTCCTTCGACGGGCCCGTGACGTCCAGGACGACGGGCTTGGTGACGCCGTGCATGGTCAGGTCGCCAGTGACCTTCAGCTTGCCCTGGCCCGCCTTCTGGACCTTGGTGGACTTGAAGGTGATCTCCGGGAACTTGGCCGTGTCGAAGAAGTCAGGGGCCTTCAGGTGCGCATCGCGCTTGGCGTTGCCGGTGTTGACGGTGGACGCGTCCAGCACGGCCTCGACCTTGGACTTGGTGATGTCCTTGTCATCCAGGTTCACCGTGCCGCTCTTCACGTTGAACGAGCCGGTGACGTTCGACACCATCATGTGGCGGACGGAAAAGCCGGCGCTGGAGTGCGAGTCATCCACCTTCCAGGTGGAGGCCAGCGCGAGGGACGGGAGGGCGAAAAACAGGGCAACGGCGCTCTTCATGGACGTCTTCATCGGGGGTGTGCTCCTGGGAGATACAGCGAAGTCAGGCGCGCAGCGCGAAGCTGCGCATGGACAAGGTTCCGTGATGGAAGCCCTCGAATACGGGGGTGAGACGGTCCTCGGGGAGGGCAGCTCCGAGGACGAAATAGAGCGGCATCAAATGTTCGGCCCTTGGATGCGCGAGCCGCGCGTTCGGTGCCTCCAACCAGGCTTGAAGGCCGGTGAAGTCTCGCGCCTCCAGTTTCCGCGCAACCCACGCATCGAAGGCCGCGGCCCACGGCTCGACGGACGCCGCCTTCTCCTGGAAATTCAGCCGGCGCAGGTTGTGGACGATGCCGCCACTGCCCATCAGCAGCACGCCCTGCGCGCGCAGCGGCCGGAGCAGCTCGCCCATCCGCGCGATGTCCGCGGGGCTCGCGCCCAGCGGCATGGAGACCTGGACGACGGGGAGCTTCGCCTCCGGGAAGGCATGCAGCAGCGGCACCCACGCGCCGTGGTCCCAGCCGCGCTCCGCGTCGGCCACGGTGGGCAACCCGCCCGCCTTCAGCCGGGCCACCACGTCCTCGGCCAGTGACGGCGCACCCGGCGCGCCGTAGCGCAGCCGGAAGAGCGCCTCGGGGAAGCCATGAAAGTCATGGATGAGGGGCGGCTGCGCGCTGGCAGTGACGCGAACCTCGCCGGGCGTCTCCCAATGGGCGGACACCACCACCAGGGCCCGCGCCTGGGCCTCGCCGCCAAAGCGCCGCAGCGCTCGCGGATAGGCATCCGCGTCCAGGGCCACCATCGGTGAGCCATGGGAGATGAACGCCGCGGGGGCCACGGCCTGGCCGCCGCCAGGCCCCCCCGTCCCCAGCAC
>NZ_JAAIYB010000217.1 GCF_010894475.1 Myxococcus vastator | reverse complement strand
GCAGGGTGGGGTAGGACTCCGGGCGTGGGCCTGGAACGGCGCTGGCGGGAGGCGAACAGCCGGCTCGGGCGTCCGCTTCCTTGCGCATGGGCGCCACGTCCGATACCGATCCAGGACCGTGATTGATGATACGCCCGAGGCCTCGCAGGACCTGAGCGCCCTGCTGGACGATGTGCGCCGCCACCTCCTCTGGCAGGAGGAGGCCGCTGGCCGGGTGCTGATGATTGACGCCAAGGCGGCGCTCGAGCTCCAGCGCTCGGCTCCCTCCTTGCGCGCGCGCTTCGCTCGGACGCAGGGGACCGCGGACGCCGCGCCTCAACCTCGCCCCGAGGCACCGCCGGCCCGGGTGCCGCCTCCGTCCACGCCTCCTGCTCGCCCCGAGGCGCCGCTGCCCCGCCCGCCGCTGGCGAGCCCGGCGCCACGGACGCCGGGCGCGGGGATGCGTGTGGATGCGCCGCCGCCAGCGTCGCGACCCGCTGGCGCCCTGCCAGGGACAGCGAACGGCGAGCGGCCGACGCTGGACGAGGTTCGCCGGGAGCTGGGCGACTGCCAGCGCTGCAAGCTGTGCTCGACGCGGAAGAACCTCGTGTTCGGCTCGGGCAACCCCCGCGCGGAGCTGGTGTTCGTGGGCGAGGGCCCGGGAGAGCACGAGGACCTGCAGGGCGTGCCCTTCGTCGGCGCGGCTGGCGACCTGCTGACGAAGATGATTGGCGCGATGGGCTACCGCCGCGATGACGTCTACATCTGCAACGTCGTGAAGTGCCGACCACCGGGGAACCGCAACCCGGAGCCGGAGGAGATTGCCTCCTGCGAGCCCTTCCTGCGCGCGCAGCTGGCCGCCATCCAGCCCAAGGTGGTGGTGGCGCTGGGCAAGTTCGCGGCGCAGACGCTGCTGCGGGACAGCACGCCCATTACCCGCCTGCGCGGCAACTGGCGCACCTACGAAGGCATCCAGCTGATGCCCACCTTCCACCCGGCGTACCTCCTGCGCAGCCCGGCGGAGAAGCGCAAGGCGTGGGAGGACCTCCAGGCGGTGATGAAGGCGCTGGGGAAGCAACCCGGTTCGCGCGCGTAGCCGCGGGCCCGATGAAGGGAATGCACGGATGAATGGATTGCTGGAGTCGAATGAGCTGCTGTCGCCCGCGCTGGAGTCGAACCCGCTGGGGGACCCGGCTCGCCGCAACCTCACCGTGTACCTCCCGCCGGGCTACGGCGCGGATGACCGGCGCTACCCCGTCGTCTACTTCCTGCATGCCTTCGGCAACAGCGGCGGCTCGTGGACGAACGCCTCGGGCTTCGCGCCCACCGTCCCTCAGCGCCTGGACGCGCTCGTCGAGTCGGGCGCGATTCCGCCCGTCATCGGCGTCTTCCCGGATGCCTGGACGTCGCTGGGCGGCAGTCAGTGGGTGAACAGCGACGCCATTGGCCGGTACCGCGACTACCTGACCAAGGACGTGGTGGGCTTCGTGGACCGCACCTACCGCACCCTGCCGAAGGCGGCCTCGCGCGCCGTGGTGGGGCACAGCTCCGGTGGGTACGGCGCGCTGGTGATGGGCCGATACCACCCGGACCTCTTCTCCCACGTGGGCGCGCATGCCGCGGATGCCTACTTCGAATACTGCTACCTGCCGGACCTGCCGAAGGCCGCGGCGGCGCTGCTGAAGGCGGGCGGCGTGGAGGCGTGGCACGCCGAGTTCCGGGCGCGCGTGAGTGAGACGAAGATGCGCGGCGATGACTTCCCGGTGGTGAACGTCCTGGCCATGGCCGCCGCGTACTCGCCGAAGAAGGGCGAGCCGCTCAACGTCGAGCTGCCCTTCGACGCGAACACGGGCCGGCTGCGGCTGGACGTATGGAACCGGTGGCTGGTGCACGACCCGGTGCGCTTCGTGCCCAAGTTCATGGACGCGTTCCGGAAGCTGAAGACGGTGTACCTGGACTGTGGGACGCGCGACGAGTTCAACATCCGCTGGGGCACGCGGATGCTCGCGGAGGAGTTCGAGAAGGCGGGCGTGGACCGCGTCCACGAGGAGTTCGAGGACGGCCACTCCGGTGTGTCGTACCGCTTCGCGCGCTCGCTATCCGTCCTGGTGCCGAACCTGGCACAGGACTGACGTGACGGGGCCAGGGCCCTTCGCGCGGTGGTCGGGATGCCCGCTGGGGGACGCCCCGGCCCACCGCGCGTGACGTGGCGCTGGCCTTTTCCCTGTCCGAGCGGGTAGACGCCTGCCTGGGTGCGCCCCGCCGTTGCGGGGGCCGGGCGCCCGACAACCTTCAGGGAGACGGGAACATGAGCATCGACCTCTACGGGCTGTCTCGCGTCGTCGGCGAGAAGGGCGTGCTGCCCCAGCGCGCGAAGCAGTTGGACCCTGCGCTGCCGTGCCGGGAGTCCGAGCTGCTCATCGACGTGGAGAGCCTCAACATCGACGCCGCGTCCTTCAAGCAGATCAAGGGCGAGGTGGGCGGCGACGCGAAGCGCATTGGCGAGCGCATCCAGGAAATCGTCCGCGAGCGGGGGAAGATGCAGAACCCCGTGACGGGCTCGGGCGGCATGTTGATTGGCCGCGTGAAGGAGCTGGGCGCGAAGCACCCCGCGCGCGAGCTGCTCAAGGTGGGCGACCGCATCGCCACGCTGGTGAGCCTGACGCTGACGCCCCTGGTCATCGAAGAGGTGAAGGCGGTGCACGCGGACATCGACCGCGTGGACATCCGCGGCCACGCGCTCCTGTTCGCCAGCGGCATCTACGCGAAGCTGCCCTCGGACATGCCGGACACGCTGGCGCTCGCGGCGCTGGACGTGTGTGGCGCGCCCGCGCTGGTGGCTCGGCACGTGCGGCCGGGCATGACGGTGGCGGTGCTGGGCGCGGGCAAGAGCGGGGCGCTGTGTCTGGCGCAGGCGCGGCGCAACCTGGAGAGCCGGGGCAAGCTGCTGGCGCTCGACGTGTCCCAGGGCGCGCTGGACCTGCTGTCCAGCATTGGCCTGTGTGACGTGGCCCTGAAGGTGGACGCCACGCAGGGCGTGGACGTCATGGAGGCCGTGAGCCAGGCGACGGACGGTCAGCTCTGCGACCTGGTGGTCAACTGCGCCAGCGTGGGCAACACGGAGATGGCCACCATCCTGTCGGTGAAGGACGGCGGCACGGCCATCTTCTTCTCCATGGCCACCAGCTTCACCACGGCGGCCCTGGGCGCCGAGGGCGTGGGCAAGGACGTCACCATGGTGGTGGGCAACGGCTACGTGCCCGGACACGCCGCGCTGACGCTGGACCTGCTGCGCACCGAGCCGGAGCTGCTCCAGCTCTTCGGCACGCGGTACGTCTAGCCGCCGGGCTGCGCCTTCCTGTCATCGCGCCGAGGCGGAGGTCTCCGGCGCGGTGGGCACGGGCGCGCGGGGCTCCTGCGTGCGCGCCCAGTCCTGGGCGCTCCGGCCGCTGCCATCGCGCACGTCGGGCGAAGCGCCCTGCTGGCGGAGCTGGTCCACCACCTCCTCGCGGCCGAACAGGGACGCGAACATCAGCGCCGTCTGTCCGAAGCGGTTGCGCTGGTCCACCGCGCAGGGCTGCTGATTGAGCAGCCCGACGATGTCCGCATATCCCTTGAAGGCCGCGCCCATGAGCGCGGTGTTGCCGTTGTTGTCACCAGCGCACGCATCCGCGCCCCCGGCGAGCAGGGCGCGCACCGTGTCCGCATGCCCGTGGTACGCGGCGAGGATGAGCGGCGAGAAGCCGCGCGCATCCCGCGCCTCCACCGGCGTCCCCGCCTGGACGAGCCCGGCGACGATGTCCGTCTCTCCGGCACGGGCGGCGGCCAGCAGGTAGCGCTCCGCCTCGCTCGTGGCCAGCAGGCGCCCTTGCTGCGCGGGCGTGGCGCGCAGGGACATCCACGCGGCCGTCAACACCCCGGCACCCAGCATCACCAGGCCCAGCGTTCCCAGCAGCAGCTTGCAAATCATGACGGACTCCAGGAGAGAGGGGCCTGCTCCCGCTGAGGGAAGGCCGGGATGTGACGGGCGGCGAGCGGGGGGGAAGTCGCCAGGCGGCCACCACACCCCGGCCTTCTCCCAGGGGGAGTGGCCGGAAGCGCCGGGCCCTGGCGGAGACAGCCCTGCCGGGGCCCGGAGAAGAACGAATCAGGGGGCGGCGAGCGTGGCCACGGCGGCCTTGGCGTCGTCCACCTTCACGCTGACCGCCTTGGCCAGGCGGGTGCCGTAGTCGGGGTTGGCCATGAAGAAGTGGCCCACCATGCGCGCCTTCACCTTGGCGTCTCGCACCTGGTTCAGGTCCGCGGCCAGGTTCTTGATGAGGCGGTCCTTCCCGCCCGCGTCGAGCGCCAGATAGAAGGCGCCGGCCTGCGCGAAGTTGTCCGTCTTGGTGATGCCCCGCTGCTGCGTGGTGCCGCTGAGCGGCGCGTTGGAGAAGAGGTACTGCGGCGCGTCCTGCGTCTCACGGGTGACGCTGGGCTCGTAGTTCACATCCGACTTCGTGTTGGCGAAGTTCATGCTGCCCGCCTGGCTGTTGTTGTTCACCGTGGCGCGGGCGCGGTTGATGGGCAGCGACTGGTAGTTGGCGCCCACGCGGTAGCGCTGGGTGTCCGCGTAGGAGAACAGGCGGCCCTGCAGGAGGCGGTCCTCGGAGGGCTCGATGCCGGGGGGCTGCACGCCGGGCGAGAAGGCCGCCTGCTCGGTCTCCTCGAAGAAGTTGTCGGGCATCTTGTTGAGCGTGAACTTGCCCAGCTTGATGGAGGGCACCTGCGCCTCGGGCCAGATCTTCGTCGCGTCGAGCGGGTCGAAGCTGAACGTGTCCAGCTCCTTGGGGTCCAACACCTGCGCGCTCAGCTCCCACGAGGGGAACTTGCGCGCGCCAATGGAGGCATAGAGGTCCGTGGTGGCGTGCTGGTGGTCCTCGCCGACCACGCGCGCGGCCTCCTCGGCGGTGAGGCTCTTCACGCCCTGCTGCGAGGCCCAGTTGAACTTGACGTACTTGTACTCGCCCTTCGCGTTGACGAACTTGAAGGCGTGCACGCCGTGCCCGTTCATCTGGCGGAAGTTCGCCGGGATGCCGAGGTCCGAGTACACCTGCGTGAGCATGTGCGTGGACTCGGGCTGGTGCGAGAAGAAGTCGAAGAAGCGGTGCGGGTCCTGCTTGTTCGTCACCGGCGACGGCTTCAGCGAGTGCACCATGTCCGGGAACTTGATGGCGTCGCGGATGAAGAAGACGGGCAGGTTGTTGCCGACCAGGTCCCAGTTGCCCTCGTCCGTGTAGAACTTGAGCGCGAAGCCGCGAGGATCTCGCAGCGTCTCCGGCGAGCCCGACGGATGGATGACCGTGGAGAAGCGCACGAACATCGGCGTCTTCTTGCCCTTCGCGGAGAAGAGGGACGCGCGCGTCAGCTTGGAGAAGTCGCCGTAGCTCTCGAAGGTGCCGTGGGCGCCGGCGCCGCGGGCGTGGACCACGCGCTCGGGGATCCGCTCACGGTCAAAGCGCGCCAGCTTCTCGATGAGGTGGAAGTCCTCCAGGAGGATGCCGCCACGCGGGCCGGCCGTCTTGGAGCTCTGGTTGGTCCCCACGGGGGAGCCGGTGTCCGTCGTCAGGGGAGGGGGCGTCGCGGCAACGGCGGCCGAGCCGCCAAAGAGAATGGCGGTCAGAAGCAGGGAGCGGGTTTGCAAGGGATTCTCCTTGTCTCAGGGGGTCAGGCAGTCCCGTCCTGAGCAGCCGCCATGCCACTGCGCGAGGCTCAATGATTCCAGCAGGTTATCCGTGGTGTTCAGGAGCGCCCACCGAAGGGTCGGTGCAATCACCGTCCTGTCGGTGTGCGAGATCACCGGCCGTTCGGTGCAGTGAGTCCAGAACCGATAATGCGGTGCGGCAATGTCGCACAGGTGTGCATCGGCGCTACCGGCGCTCGTTCGGGCGGGTAAGGTGCGTCCATGCCAGGCCCGTTCATTGAAGACGCGCGGATTGCAAATGCGCGCAAGCTGGCGGACGAAATCGTCAACCCGATCTTCGACCTCATCCGCCGTAACACCACTGTATCGACCGAGCGCACCGTGTTGCGCTTCTTCGGCCTCTCTGGAGCTGGCGCGCGGGGCGTGCCGCTCGCCAACCTGATGGTGGACAAGCTGAAGGCCGCCGGGGTCCTCAACAAGGGGGCCGCCTACTGGTATGGCCGCGCGCTGCAATTGGGCGCGAAGAGCCCGCTGGAGGCCGTGGAGCGGCTGACGGCGCTCCCCACGGAGAAGCTGGCCCCGTTGTCGCCCGAGCAGGAGCACAACCTCCGCGAGGAGGTGCGCGCGGAGGCCCGCGCCGCGCTCGACGACTTGAAGGCGCGCATCGCCCAGCGGGAAGAACTCCAGAAGGAGTTCCCCATGCCCCCCACGCCGCACAAGTACGTCATCGTGGCCACGGGCAACATCTACGACGACGTGGACCAGGCGCGCGCGGCGGCCCAGGCGGGCGCGGACGTCATCGCCGTCATCCGGTCCACGGCGCAGTCGCTGCTGGACTACGTGCCCCACGGCGCGACGACGGAGGGCTACGGCGGCACCTACGCCACCCAGGAGAACTTCCGCATCATGCGCGAGGCCCTGGACGACGAGAGCCGCAAGCTCAAGCGCTACGTCCAGCTCACCAACTACTCGTCCGGCCTCTGCATGTCGGAGATCGCCTTCTGCGCGGCCTACGAGAAGCTGGACATGCTGCTCAACGACGCGATGTACGGAATCCTCTTCCGTGACATCAACATGCGGCGCACGTTCATCGACCAGTACTTCAGCCGCCGCATCTGCGCCCTGGCCGGCATCATCATCAACACCGGCGAGGACAACTACATCACCACCGCGGACGCGTACGACGCGGCCCACACCGTCATCGCCAGCCAGTTCATCAACGAGTGCTTCGCCAAGCGCGCGGGCCTCAAGGACTGGCAGTTGGGCATTGGCCACGCCTACGAAATCGACCCGTACCGCGAGGACACGCTGCTGCTGGAGCTGTCCCAGGCCATGCTGGTGCGCCGCTGCTTCCCGGACGCGCCGCTGAAGTACATGCCGCCCACCAAGCACAAGGAGACGGACATCTTCTTCAGCCACGCGTACGACGTAATGTCGAACCTGGTGGCCATGTGGACGCGGCAGGGCATCCAACTGCTGGGCATGATGACGGAGGCCATGCACACGCCGCTCCTGGCGGACCGCTACGTGGCGCTCAAGTCCGCGGCCTACATCCACCGCGCGGCGCGGGGCATCGACGAGGAGTTCACCGTCCGGGAGGACGGGAAGATCGCCAACCGGGCCCGCGAGGTGTTCGCCCGGGCGGAGCAGCTGCTCCAGGAGTGCCGCGACGAGGGCATGGTGACCGCCATCGGCCGGGGCCACTTCGGTGACGTGAAGCGCGAGGAGACCGGCGGCAAGGGCCTCGACGGCGTGCTGGAGAAGGCGCCGGACTATTTCAATCCGTTCCTGGAACTCCTGGAGGCGCAGTGATGCTCGGTTCAATCCTAGCCATGGTTCTCACCGCGGGCGGCTCCGCGGACGCGCTGGCGCAGGTCCAGGTGAAGAACGTGTCCCTCCAGGTTCCCGCCTCGTGGAGCCGCTCCGAGGACGCGGGGACGTACAAGTTCCAGGCGCCCAGCGGGGACGCCTACTTCCTGGTGGACGTGGGCGCCGTGCAGACGGCGGGCATGAAGGCCCAGACGTGCGTGGACAAGATTGTCGCGTCCATTGGCGGCAAGGGCTGGGAGCGCCTGAAGGTGGGCGCCCAGCCGGCGGCGAAGCGTCAGGAGACGGACGTGGCGCCGGATGGCAGTGGCGCGGTGGACTCCGTGACGTATGTGGGCTGCGACGGAAGGACGACGTGGTCCGTCGTCTTCTACCTGGAGCAGACGAAGAAGGAGCGGTTCGCGCCGCTGGCCCAGAAGGTGGGCTCCAGCGTCAAGATTCAGCGGGCCGGGGGGAAGTGAGCCGATGGTGAAGCCGAGCAAGCAGATCATCCGTCCCTACGGCGACCGGCGGGACGACGGCGTGGTGCAGCTGTCGTTCACCCTGCCGGTGCCGTTGTCCGAGAAGGCCAAGGAAGCCGCCGCCGTCTTCACGAAGAAGATGGGCTTCACCGACGTGAAGGTGGCCGCCGCCGAGCGCGCCGCGGACGCCTATACCTTCTTCATCGTCTATGCCCGTTCGGCCGTCGCGCTGGACTACGCCGAAATCGACGTGCCCGAAGTCGTCGTGAAGAAGATGTCCTTCGACGACCTCAACGCCTTCATCAAGGAGAAGGTGAAGCGGCGCATCGTGGTGTTCGGCGCGTGCACGGGCACGGACACGCACACGGTGGGCATCGACGCCATCCTCAACATGAAGGGCTACGCGGGCGACTACGGCCTGGAGCGCTACCCCGGGTTCGAGGCCTTCAACCTGGGCAGCCAGGTGCCGAACGAGGACCTCATCAAGAAGGCCCTGGCGCGCAACGCGGACGCCATCCTGGTCAGCCAGGTCGTCACCCAGCGCGACGTGCACAAGGACAACTCGCGGCACTTCATTGACGCCGCGAAGGCCGCCGGCATCCACGGGAAGGTCCAGCTGCTGCTGGGTGGGCCCCGGGTGGACCACAAGCTGGCGCTGGAGCTGGGCTTCGACGCCGGCTTCGGGCCCGGCACGAAGCCGTCCGACGTGGCCAACTACATTGTCCACGCGCTCCTGAAGAAGGAAGGCAAGGAGCCGCAGGACGCGCACTCCCAGGGGGAGCCCCAGTGAGCGTGGGAACGAAGGCGGTCATCCGGCTGCGCATGAGCAGCCACGACGCGCACTACGGCGGCAACCTGGTGGACGGCGCGCGCATGCTGGGCCTCTTCGGCGACGTGGCCACGGAGCTGTGCATCCGCGGCGACGGGGACGAGGGCCTGTTTCGCGCCTATGACGCCGTGGAGTTCCTGGCCCCGGTGTACGCGGGGGACTTCATCGAGGCGGAGGGCGAAATCGTCAGCGCCGGCAATACGTCGCGGAAGATGCGCTTCGAGGCGCGCAAGGTCATCAAGCCGCGGCCGGACGTGAATGACTCGGCGGCGGACGTGCTGGCGGAGCCGGTGGTGGTGTGCCGGGCCTCGGGGACGTGCGTGGTGCCCAAGGACAAGCAGCGAGGCACGAAATGAGCACGCCCATGGTCATCACCGCGGCCCTGGTGGGCGCGGAGACGACGCGCGAGCAGACGCCGCACCTGCCCATCACCGCGGAGGAGATCGCCGAGGACGCCGCGCGCTGCCGCGAGGCTGGCGCGGCGATGGTGCACATTCACGTGCGCACGCCGGACGGCAAGCCGTCCCAGGACGCGGAGCTGTTCCGGGCGGCCATCCGCGCCATCCGCAAGCGCACGGACGTGCTCATCCAGACGTCCACGGGCGGCGCGGTGGGCATGACGGTGGACCAGCGCTGCGGGCCGCTGACGCTCACCGGCGAGGACCGGCCGGACATGGCCACCTTGACGACGGGCACGGTGAACTTCGGCGAGGAGGTCTTCTGGAATCCCCGGCCGCTGGTGCGTGACATCGCCAGGCGCATCCGGGACATGGGGCTGCGGCCGGAGCTGGAGTGCTTCGACGTGGGCATGATTGACGAGGCCCGCTACCTGGCGAAGGAGGGGCTGGTGGACCTGCCGGCGCACTTCGACTTCGTGCTCGGGGTGCCGGGCACGCTGCAGCCGCGGCCGGAGGTGCTGGACTTCATGATTGCCTCGCTGCCTGAAGGCTCCACCTGGACGGTGGCGGGCGTGGGCCGGCACCAGCTGGCCTACGTGGACGAGGCGGCGAAGCGGGGCGGCAACGCGCGCGTGGGCCTGGAGGACAACATCTACCTGTCCAAGGGCGTGCTCGCGAAGGGCAACTGGGAACTCGTCGCCGAGGCGGCGAAGCGCGCGCGTGCGCATGGCCGCGAGCCGGCGACGCCGGAGCAGGCGCGCCAACTGTTGCGGTTGTCGTAGCACCGCCGAACATCGTCGTGACGGCCGCCGCCCGAGTCCTGCCGGGCGGCGCTCGTCACTGGAGCGTTTGTGCTGGCGCTTGTCTCCGGGCGTTTGGGTCAAGTCTGTCATTCATGTCCAGGCAGACGCATTGGATTGACCTGTTCTGCCTCTTAAGCAACGAGAGTGGCCCTTCGGGGACTGTCACCCCCGTTAGGAGCGCTACATGCCCAGCCAACGCGATTGGGACGCGGTCAAAGACCTGAGCCGCCGGATCACGGACCCAGTACAACCCTTCCTCACTGCCGAAACGCGCGCCCTTGTCCAATCCACGGCGCACGACGTGGGGATTCCGCCCGGCGAGACAGCGCGTGCGCTTCAGAATGACGAAAGCGCCGCTGTCCTCGTCAAGGAGATTGCATCCCGAATCACCGCCGGGTCGCGGCGCCTTTCTTGCGTATTGGTGGAAGTAGACCGACGCCGGGATGCTGGGGACTTGGATGGCGCTCGCCAACTGCTGAATGACGTGCTGGCTGTAGAGGTCGTGCCGCACTACCAGGACATCGTGCATGTTTACCTCAAGGCGCTGGACGACGAGCAGTGAATGACCGCTGGTGCGTGACATCGCCAGGCGCATTCGGGCAATCGGGCTTCAACCGCGAGCAGGTCCAGCAAAGGCGCGCGCGGTATCAAGTTCACCTTCCTCCTGACGCATGGTGGCTTCAGTGATGAAGTTGCTCCGGTTCCGTGGATACCCGAGCTGTGATTGAACGGGTTGCCGATGTCGGCACCGGAGTGAGGCGCCTGTCCTCCCGCCAGAACACGGGAGCTTGATGTTGCCGAGGATGATGGGGTGCTTGCCGCCCTCCGCTCACAGCGTCAGGGTGAACGTGCCTCGGAGCCAGGCGTGGTGCCGCCCGTGGAATTGGCGCCTCCTGAAATGGGAGACGACGGCTCCTGCGTGCGACGGGGGCGCGGCGTCAGTCGTGCCCCCGTTGTGGTTCAGGGCTCATCTTCGAGGTCTTCGAGTTGGCCTTGTGCCGTCTCGCGGTAGAGGGGAACAACCTCCACCGCGAGCACATCGCGCATTTCCTGGCGAGCGCTGTCGAAGTCTCCGGCTTGCTTGTGCTTGTACATCCGGTGGAGCGCGTCCACGAGCCTGCTAGAGCCCTCCCGGATGCGGCGCGCGGACTCTCGCAGGAGTTCGAGAGCCCCCGCTTCCGTCATGAGCGCGCGCGCTGCGTCGGTGTCGCTGATGCCCACCTCGGGCGCGGTGCGTTTCAGAAGGTCACGCACGTCTGCGGTAAGAGCGAAAGGTTCGCCCTCTCGCAGTACGCGGCGAGCCAGGGCGCGAATGGGGTCCCAGTCGATTTCGTCCGTCACGAGCTAGTCCCCCCGCTTTTGAGGGCGGCACTTGTTGATTGGCCACTCATGTTGTCCCTTGCAGTACTCGAAACAGGAGAAGCAGTGCCCCTTCCAACCCTGTGTTTTGCAATCGCCGTAAGCCCGGATGCACTCCCGTTTCCACTCGGGCAGGTTGGCGTTGTGAGAGTCGTCCCATTCGGCGGGCGCGTCTTCCTCCTCGGCTATCTCCTCCATGGCCGTCTTGACGCCTGCCATGTGCGCGGCGGCTTCGCTCGCGGTGAGGCCGCACGCTTCGGGCATGCTGGGGTTGCGCTGGATGCAGCACGTCACGGTGTCGGTACAGGTTGCCAGCGCATAGGCGTCGCGGCGGCTGGCAGTGCCGGTGGCGCTGCTGGAGCAACCCAACGACAGGGCGACCCAGAGCCACAACAGGTTGGTCTTGTTGTTCCGCTTTGTCATGATAAGCGGAATAGTAGTTGATCGGTTCCATGCGTCTATCACCCTGGATGAGTAGTCCATGGGGGGCCAGACCCCTCAGTTGGGCCTGTCCCGGTTCCGGGGATTCTCGCGCTGCGATTGAGCGGGTTGCCGATGTCGGCAGCGGAGTGAGGCGCCTATCCTCCCGCCAGCTCACGGGAGCTCGATGTTGCCGAGGATGATGGGGCGCTTGCCGCCCTCCGCCCACAGCGTCAGGGTGAAGGGGCCTCGCGGCGCGCCTTCCACGGGCTCGGTCTCCACCAAGACGCTCATCTCCTCGCCGGGGTTGATGGCGGTGGGTGCCCACACCCGCGCGACCTTCAACTCCGCGCCATCCGGCCCCACCAGGGCCGCGCCGGTGGCCTGCCAGGGCTTCACGCCCAGCGGGTTCTTCAGGTCCACCACCACCAGAGTGCTCTTGGCCCGGAAGGTCAGCGCGGATCGGAGCACCAGGCTGTTCCTCGCGTGCTCCCGGACGTCCAGGGACTCTCCTGCGACGACGCCGGTGCGGTCCATGTCGCCACCCACCCACAGCCCTGTCAGCCCGTCAGGGCACGCCTGCGCTGCCTTCAACCGCGCATTCTCCTCTCGCAGCTCTTGAAGCGCCCGTTGGGTCTCCCGTAGCTCCCGCTGGAGAGACACGGCCGTGCGGGCTCGCCGGAAGAGCTCCACCTGCCGTTCGGCCCGCGCGGGCGTCGCCACGACAAGTTGGAGCGTGGCCTGGGTGGGGACCGCGCCGTCCGCGAAGGAGACGGTCAGCGTGGTGCGGGACTCGTCGGCCACCGGCTCCTCGGGCACCAGGATGAGGAGCTCGCCATCCACCACCTTCCGGTAGCGTCCCGGTCCGGACGACTCCGCGCGTGCCAGGGGCGTGTCGAAGCGCAGCACCGTGGCGACCCCCTCTCCGACCCGGATTTCAGGGGGCCGTCCGCACCGCTCCGCGCCCAATTCAATGGGGCGCTCCGCCGGGTCTCGGCAGGAGGCGGGCTCGGCGCGCGCGGGCGCCGCCGCCAGCAGTACAGCGAGGGCAAGAGAGATGGGCAGTGGCGTGGGCACGGACAATCACTTCCCTGGCGGGCGGAACGCGCCGGTGGCGGAGGGCACTATTCGAAGCGATTCACGGCGTAGAGACTGGCGGTGTTGCTGACCGTGGCGGCGCCCGGGCCTGGGTCGCGCCCCTTCCGTCGGAGGCCGCGCACGCCGCGCTGCTCGACCATCTCCAGGCACACGGGGATGAAGTCCCCTCCACGCGTGTAGGCTTCGGTGAAGCGACCATAGACGCGGTCGGCGAAGATGAGTTCGCCCACGGCCTTGCCTGAGGTCAGGGTTCCGAATCGCAGTCCAAGCTCGACCTGGACACGGCCCTCGCGGACGGGGACAGGTTCGCCGAAGCGCTTGTCGTCGACGAAGGCGAGGCTGGTGGCGTCCCCGATGTCAATGCCGGCGCGCTTCATGGCCGCCAGCGCGCCGGGCGGGCAGGGCTCTCCTGGAGGCGGAGGCCGCACCTGTGGGCCGCTGGGGCAGCCCAGGCCCGAGCAGGCGGCGACGGCCACCAGGGTCCGGGTTGCTGCCTTGAGTGCCCGCGTGCTGGCGGCGGGCTGCGGGGGAATCGTCACGCTGTCGGGCATCTGCTTCACGGGGAGCTCTTCCTTCTTCGGGTGCGCCACCTCGGCGGTGACGGCCGCGAGGGTGGGCCCGGGAC
>NZ_JAAIYB010000216.1 GCF_010894475.1 Myxococcus vastator | reverse complement strand
CCACCACCACCACCGTTGGCGACATTCGCAACGCCCCGGGCATCGGGATGCGTGACGTCGATGCCCTCTCCCGTCCGCGCGCGCGTCTCTTCGGGATGGGCTGGCACGGGACAGCCGACGTACGGCTCTTCGTCTTCATCCTCCTCGGTGTCGGCCTCGTAGTGCCCGCCCCGGAACCCGAGTCCCTCCGCGCTGAGCCGGCTGCCGTTGCCCAGGTTCACGGCGCCATTCGCCAGGAAGGCCAGGATGCCGCCGGTACGATTCGCGGGGTCCCACGCCTTGGCGCGCACCACCGCGTTGTTGTTCAACGTCAGCGACGTGTACTCCGGCACCCGGACCACCTGCGTGAAGAGCGCCGCGTAGGAGTGCTTCAGCGGCCGGTCCAGCGTCAGGGTGAGTTCCTCCTCTTCTTCGTCCTCGGAGACAGCCGTCAGCCGCGCCAGCTCCCACCGGCCCACTGCGCCGCCTTCCAGATAGATGGGCCCGGGACTACCAGGCACCGTCACGGGCACCACGCCGGTGGTCTGGATGATCAACACCAGGTCACCCGAGGTATCGGCCCCCCCCGTGGGCCCGCTGAAGTCGGGGACCGCGGGCGCGGCCGTGGAGGTGGCCAGTGATGTCCGGATGGTCGTGTCACCCGGCGCCAGCGGCGCCTTGACCTGGGCGTAGTTGTTGATTTCCACGCCACCCGCCGCAGCGACCGTCCGGGCGCCATCCTGGCCATTACCCACCAGATAGGTATCCGGGCCCGGCAGGGCCGGCAGGGCCCAGAGCACCATCGCCGCCGTCAGCGCCTTCGTCAGAGCGTTCGTTCTCATCGAGATGGTTCTCCGCGGAGGCGCACGTCAGTGCTGGCCGCGCTCGGACTTGTCTTGCTGCGGGTCCGCCAGCAGGAACTCCACGCGGCGGTTGTTCTCACGGCCATTCGACGTCGCGTTGCTGTCGATGGGGCGCTCCTGGCCATAGCCCAGGGCCTTCAGTCGCTCGGGAGCAATCTCCCGGCCAATGAGGTACTGGCGCACGGCCTCGGCACGCGCCTGCGACAGGCGGCGGTTGCTGTCCGGGAAGCCCCGGTCATCCGTGTGCGCGCCCACCACGACGAGCGGAATCTCCGGGTGCTCCCGGACGACGCGCGCCACCCAGTCCAGCAGTTCGAAGGAGCGCTTCTGGATTCGCGCCTGCGTCGGCTCGAAGAAGACCTTGCCCATCACCACCAGGCGGTCCGGACGAATCTCCACCAGCGGCAGCACGTGCAGCGGGCAGCCCAGGTTCTTGGCGTCCCCCGGCTCGTTCACGCAGCTGTCCGCGCGGTTGGGCACGCCATCCTTGTCCGTGTCCGACTCCGGGCAGCCATTGCGCTCGAGGGGACCGGCCTCGTTCGGGCACTCGTCCTTGTCGTTGTCGATGCCGTCGCCGTCCGTGTCCCGCACCGGGCAGCCCCGGTTGTCCGCGGGCCCCGGGTCCGACGGGCAGCTGTCGATTTCGTCGGGGACCTCGTCACCGTCCTGGTCCGGGATGGGGCAGCCCTGGCGCGCCGCGGGGCCATGCTCCAGCGGGCAGGCGTCCAGCATGTCCTCGATGCCGTCGCCATCCGTGTCCTGCGCCGAGCACCCCTGCCGCGCCACGTCGCCCGGCACCAGCGGACACTTGTCGTCGGCGTTGCGCACGCCGTCGCCGTCCTCGTCCAGGTCGGGGCACTCCTGAATCTTCGCCTCGGGGGGCAGCCCCATCTCGCAGCGGACCGAGGACTCGCCCGGGCCCCGCGGCGGCGTCACGTTGCCGAAGGCCCCGCCCACCATCAGCCGGAACAGCGGCGTGCCGGGCGCCGCGCCCACGCCCACGCCCGCCAGCGCGAACATCTCCAGCGACGAGCCCACCAGGTAGCGGGCGCCCGGCAGCAGTTCCACCGACGTCGGCTGGTCCGTCATGGGCAACATGCCCCGGACGTTCAGCTCCCAGCGCAGCCGCTTGCCCGTCGTGGCCAGCGCCACGCCCAGCCGCAGCTCGCGCCCCACTTCATCCTCCGTGTCGCCCGTCCGGTCCGTCAGCAGCACGCGCGGACGCTGCAGGTAGCCCACCTCCAACCCCGCACGGATGAAGCCGAAGTGCCGCCCCACCATCACCCTGGGCGACAGGCGAAGCCCGCCATCATCCCGGGCGAATGCCCCCTCGCTTCCCAGTGGCAGCCCCGCGGCCAGCTCCAGGGCCAGGTCCACGCCGCCCGCGTCCGTCTGCGTCAACACGCCGAAGCGCGCGCTCAACACCGGGGTGGACAGCGCCTGGCTGGCGGGCACGGCGATGCCATAACGCCCCATGCCCACGTCGTCTCCGCCCTGGAGCGCCACCATGGGGACCTGCAGCCCCACCTGAAGCCAGTCCAGCGGGGCGTACGCGGCGGCCAGGTGCGCGGTGGTCCGTCCAGAGACGACGGCCACCTCGGGCTGCTCGCGGATCAGGTTGTCCATGTAGACGAGCGGCTGATGCGCGTAATGCATCATCACCGTCGCGCGGAAGGCCCCCGCCGGAAGCAGCTCGCCCATGCCGACGAGGAGCGAACCCTCCGCGCCAGGATTCAGCTCCAGGCGCTCCAGGTCGAAGCCTCGCAGCACGGGCCCCTCCTGCGCCCCGGCGGACAGGGACGTCAGCGCGAGTGCCAGCGCGAGCCCGCGGTGCAGGAGCTCATTTCTTCTCATGGTTCTCCCCGAAGCCGTCTGGGTACCCCGGGAAGACCCGCAGTTTCAAGCCAGCCCCCCTTTTCCACTCTACACCGAAGTCCGACCGGGAATGGGATGGCCCCAGCGTCCGCGCACGCCGGCAATGAAAATTTCGTGTCAGGCCCCCCTGGTACGCAATTCGTGGCATGCTGCCGCACCACTACCGGGCCTCATCCTCTGGACGAGGCCCAGCGCCGGGGGTCTGTGGATGATCGCGAACGCCGCCTTGCAAGCCAACCAGGCTGAGTTCGAGTTCCAGGCAGGGGCCTTCACCTCCGGGGAGCTGGCCGTCCTGGGCTTTGAAGCCGAGGAGACGCTGTCCCAGCCCTACGCGGTGGAGGTGGCGCTGGCCGCCCGGCCGGACGTGGACGTGGATGAGAAGGCGCTCCTGGGCCAGGACGCGCGGCTCACCGTCATGCTCGGAGACGGCACCGCGCGCTTCTTCCACGGCATCGTGTCGCGCATGTCACGGTGGGATGAAGGCAGCGGCCCGGAGCGCCGCCGCTACCGCGCCACCGTGGTGCCGCGGCTGTGGACGCTCCGCCACCGCCGCAAGAGCCGCATCTACCAGGAGATGACCGTCCCGGACATCGTCCACAAGGTGCTGGACGAGGCCAAGGTGGAGCACCGGCTGGCGCTCACCGGCGAGTACCCCAAGCGCGACTACTGCGTGCAGTACCGCGAGTCCGACCTCGACTTCGTGTCCCGGCTCCTGGAGGAAGAAGGCATCTTCTACTTCTTCGAGCACGGCGAGGACGCCCACATGATGGTGATTGGCGACGGCGCCTCCGCCAACCCCGCGATGCAGGGCGAGTCCAAGCTCGTCTTCCGCGAGCGCAGCCAGATGGTCGCCTCGCAGGAGTACGTCCACGAGCTGGTCTCCCGCACGGAGGTGCAGCCCGGCGCCGTGGCCCTGCGCGACTACAACTTCCTGCGCCCCGCCCAGGACCTGGGCGCCAGCTCCGAGGCGGAGGCTGGCGAGGCCGCGCTCGAAATCTACGACTACCCCGGCCGCTACGAAGAGCCCGCGCCCGGCCGCAGCCTGGCGAAGGTGCGCCTGGAGGAGCTGCGCGCGCGGGCGGAGACGGTGACGGGCGCCAGCTACAGCCGCCGCGTCTGCGTGGGCCACTCCTTCGAGCTGGCGGAGCATCCGGACGAAGCCGCCAACCGCAAGTACCTGCCCGTCTCCGTGCGGCACCTGGGCCACCAATCGGAGGCGCTGAGCATCGAGCAGGGCTCGCTGCGCAGCCGGGAGGACTACCGCAACGAATTCCTCTGCCAGCCCGCGGAGGTGCCCTTCCGCCCGCCGCGCGTGACGCCCCGGCCGGTGATTCCGGGCGCGCAGACGGCCATCGTCGTGGGCCCCAGCGGCGAGGAGATACACACCGACGAGCACGGCCGCATCAAGGTCCAGTTCCACTGGGACCGCGAGGGCAAGAACAACGACAAGAGCAGCTGCTGGATTCGCGTCAGCCAGGCCTGGGCGGGCCCGGGCTGGGGCGCCCTGTACCTGCCGCGCATCGGCCATGAGGTCGTCGTCGAGTTCCTCGAGGGCGACCCGGACCGGCCCATCGTCACCGGCAGCGTCTACAACGGCGCGAACCCGACGCCCATCGACCTGCCCGGCAACAAGACGCAGAGCACGCTGCGCTCCAGCTCCAGCCCCGGCGGCGCGGGCTCCAACGAGCTCCGCTTCGAGGACGCGGCCGGCAGCGAGCTCGTCTATCTGCACGCGCAGAAGGACTTCAACATCGTCGTGGAGAACGACAAGACGCAGGAGGTCCGCGGCAACGAGACGCTGCTGGTGCGCAAGGACCGCTCCCGCGTCATCGAAGGCAACCAGGCCCTGCTGGTGAAGAAGAACGACGACAGCACCGTCACCGGCAACCAGACGCTGGCCGTCACGCAGAACCGCTCCACCACCGTGGGCGGCAACCACACCGAGGCGGTGGCCGGGGACCAGTCCATCAGCGTCAGCGGCAACCAGGCCCTCACCGTGGCCATGGCCTCCGCGGAGACGGTGGCCCTGGGGAAGATGCTCAACGTGGGCGGCGCGCTCGCCGTCACCGTGGGCGCCGCCTTCAACGAGCTGGTGGGCGGCCTCAAGTCCGAACAGGTGGGCGGCGCCAAGGTGGAGGTCGTCGGCGCCAAGAAGTCCGAAACGGTCAAGGGCGCACGCACGCTCCAGGTGGGCGGGGACCTCTCCGAAGAGGTGGGGAAGTCCCGCACGCTCAAGGTGGACAAGGACATGCTCGTCAGCGTGGCGGGCAAGGTGAACCACGCCGCCAAGGACGCCTACACGCTGTCCGCCAAGGAAATCTCACTGGTTGCCCAGGAGCAGTTCACCCTCAAGGTGGGCTCCGCCACGCTCCAGGTGAAGAAGAACGGGGACGTGGTCATCAAGGGCGCCAAGATTGAGGTCAACGCGTCAGGCGACGTCGTCATCAAGGGCTCCAAGATTTCCGAGAACTAGGAGCAGGCAGGGAACCGCCATCAGGGGGTGGCTTGAATCCTGTCCGTCCTGTCTGGCAGTTTACGCTTCGCACGGAAGTTGTAAGGACCCGTGCGTTCTTTCAAGGAATACGAATCTTGGCGCTAGGACACACAGGCGCCGGTCGGGTGAAGCGTGCCGGCCGGAACCTTCGGTGGGGTGTGGTCATCGCGCTCGCGGCCGCCTTGAGCGGGAGCGCGGGCTGCGTGAAGCGAGTGTCCCAGGTGTGTGAGACGCCGCCGCCGTTCCAGGTGGTGGTGGATGCGTCGGAGCAGCTCAATCCCGACGCGCGCGGGCGCTCGCTGCCTACCGTGGTGCAGATCGTCCAGCTCAAGGACAGCGTCCGCCTGGAGCGCGCGGGCTTCAAGGATTTGTGGGGCAAGCCGGAGGAGCTCCTCAAGGAGGACCTGCTCCAGGTGGCCGAGCTGGTGATTCCACCCGGCAACAAGGTGAAGCGCTGGGTGCAGCGTGATCCCAAGGCCCGCTTCGTCCTGGCCATGGGGCACTTCCGGCAGCCGCTGGGCTATTCGTGGCGGACGGTGGCGGCGCTCCCCGTGGTGGAGGAGGCGCGCTGCGTGGAGCGCCCCGCCGGTGACCAGGGCGACCCGAAGCCGGGAGACGAGGTCTTCCGCTACCGGCTGCAAGGCTATCAGATTGACCTGATGTTCCGGCCCATGACGCAGGCGCCGGAGCCTCGACTCCAACCCCAAGCTGGCGACGGCGAGTCGCCGCGGAGAGGTGTATGAAGTCCGTGCAGCGAGTCGTGTGGTCGGAGGGCATGTTCATGAGCCCCCACCACCTCCAGCAGCAGGACCTCTACCACGAGCAACTGCTGGATCAGCGGCTGGCGTCGCTCGAACCGTATCCCTGGGGCGTGGTGGCCCTGGAGTTCGACATGGAGGCGCTGCGCGCCGGCCAGGTGCAGCTGACCCACTTCACCGGCATCCTCCCGGACGGGCTGCCCGTCTCCTTCGAATCCGGAGACGCGGAGGCGCCGCCCGCGCGGCCCGCGGACGGCTACTTCCCGCCCGCCCAGCGCACCCTGGACGTGTACCTGGGCGTGCCGCGCGAGCGCAGCGGCGTGGAGAGCTTCGGCAGCGGGGAGCGGCTGGGCAGCAGCCCGCGCTACACGCCCGCCTCCCGCCCCGTCAGTGACTTGACGGCCTCCACCTCCATCTCGCAGGTGGCCTTCGGTCAGCGCAACGTGCGGCTGCTGTTCGGCACCGAGCCGCGCGACGACTTCGAGTCCATCAAGCTGTGCGAGCTGTCCAGGGACCGCTCCGGCAACCTGACGCTGGTGGAGTCCTTCATCCCGTCGTGCCTGCGCATCGACGCGTCCGCGTTCGTCATGAACGAGCTGCGGACGATGCTGCGGCTGATGGTGTCCAAGCAGCGGCAGCTCTCCTCGCGGCGGCGGCACCGGGACGCGTCAGCGCTGGAGTTCACCGCGGGCGACGTGACGCTCTTCCTGGAGCTCAACGCGCTCAACGGCACCATCCCCTTCCTCCAGCACGCGCTGGACGCGGGCAACCTGCGTCCGCGGGACTTGTACCTGGCGCTGGCGCAGTGCGCGGGGCAGCTGTGCACCTTCTCCGTCAGCGCGGACCCGTCCACGCTGCCCACCTTCCAGTTCACCAACCTGCGCGCCACCTTCGAGGAGCTGTTCCGCCGCCTCTCCGAGTTGATGCGCTCGGTGGCGCTGGAGCAGTGCCTGTCGGTGGACCTGACGGCGGGCGCCGACGGCATGTTCCGCGGCCGGCTGGAGGACGACCGGCTGGAGCGCTGCGGCCACTTCATCCTCGCGGTGCGCAGCGAGCTGCCGGAGCGGGTGGTGGCCGAACAGCTGCCCAAGCTGTCGAAGGTGGCCGCCTGGGAGGACATCCGCGCGCTGGTGCAGGCCGCCGCGCCCGGCGTGCCGCTGGCGGTGACGTACCGGCCGCCGCCCGAAGTCCCCGTGCAGCCGGGCACCGTCTACTTCAGCCTCTCCATGAATGACGGCTACTGGAGGAACGTGATGAGGGATCGCAACCTCGCCATCTACCTCCCGCAGCCGTTCGACGCGAGCCGAACGACCGTGGAACTGCTCGCGGTCCCCACCGCCAATCGCTGACGCCCCGAGCCGCCCATGGACCGAGTCACCGAAGCCACGAAGGACTGTTTCGACGCCGCCATCCAGCTGCGCGGCTCCGAAGCGTCGGCGGTGCCCCCGCCCGAGACGCTGCACCACCGCCTGCGCGGCGTGGTGGATGAGACGCTGCGCCGCGCCGCCGTGCTGGGCTTCAGCCATCAGGATGCCCAGGACATGGCCTACGCGCTGGTGGCGCTCATCGACGAGGTCGTCCTGGGCCGCCCGGAGGAGTACCGGCAGCTCTGGATGCCCCTGCAGCTCCACTACTTCAATGAGAATGTCGCCGGTGACGGCTTCTTCGCGCGCCTCAACACCGTGCGCAAGGACCCGCACCGGCACGAGGTGCTGCAGGTCTACTACCTGTGCATGCTCTTCGGCTTCCAGGGCCGCTACCGCATCCGCGGCGGCGAGCTGGAGCTGATGACGCTCATCGACACGGTGCAGAAGGACCTGGAGCGCGCGCGGCCCTTCGACTTCGACGTGCTGTCGCCGCACGGGGACCGGCCCACCGAGTCGCTGCTCTCCAAGCGCAAGAAGGCGTCGATGGTGGGCATCTCCGCCGGGGCGCTCGCGGTGGCCGTGCTGTTCTACGGCGTGCTGCAGTTCTTCCTCAACGACAAGATGGGTGAGCTGAAGAGCCGCATCGAGGTCCACGCGGCCCGCAACACGGCGACGAGCGCCAGCCAGACGCAGGCGGCGGGAGGGACGCAGTAATGGCGTATCTGTTACCGCTGCTCGGCATCGGCGCGCCGATGTTCGCGTTGCTCAACTACCTGGGCTTCACCCTTCAGCAGGCGGCCATCATCGCCGCGCTCGCGGGCCTGCTGGCCGTCGGCGTGGTGTGGCTGGTCAAGCGCATCCGCGCGCGCGCCGCGGCCAAGAAGCTGGAGGGCGCGCTGGCGGCGCAGGCGGATGAGCAGGCCACCACCGTGCGGCCGGACCTGCAGCCTGAAATCAAGGCGATGCAGTCGGAGTTCACCAAGGCGGTGGAGGCGCTCAAGGCCTCCAAGCTGGCGCGCGGTGGCAAGGACGCGCTGGCGGTGCTGCCCTGGTACCTCATCGTCGGGCCTCCAGGCGCCGGCAAGAGCACCGCGCTGCGCAACTCCGGGCTGAAGTTCCCGTACCTCTCCGCGCGCGGCGGCGTGCGCGGCGTGGGCGGCACGCGCAACTGCGACTGGTGGCTGACCAACGAGGCCGTGCTGCTGGACACGGCGGGCCGCTACACCAGCGCGGAAGAGGACCGGCCGGAGTGGCTGGCCTTCCTGGACACGGTGGCGAAGCACCGCCCCAGCCGTCCCATCAACGGCCTCATCGTGGCCATCAGCGTCAGCGAGCTGCTGAACGCGGACCCGCAGGCCGTGGGTGAGATGGGGCAGACCATCCGCGAGCGCCTGGATGAAATCACGACCCGGCTGAAGATGCTGGTGCCGGTGTACGTGATGATCACCAAGTGCGACCTGCTGCCCGGGTTCGTGGAGATGTTCTCGGACTTGTCGCGCGTGGAGCGCGGGCAGATCTGGGGCTTCACCGTGCCGCTGGAGCAGCAGCGCGAGGCGAGCACGGACCTGTTCCGCGAGCGCTTCGACCAGATGCTCTCCGTGCTGGAGCAGCGCTCGCTGCGCCGGCTGGGCCAGGAGCGCCGGCTGGAGACGCGAGAGAACATCTACGGCTTCCCGCAGAAGTTCGACGCGCTCCGGAAGAACCTGGCGGAGTTCCTCCAGCCGCTCTTCCTGGAGAACGTGTTCCAGGACACGCCCGTCTTCCGCGGCCTGTACTTCAACAGCGGCACGCAGGACCTGCGCCCGGTGGACAAGGTGTCCCCGTCCGCGGCGGAGATGTTCGGCAGCACCAACGGCCGGGCGCAGACGGATGGCGCCACGGAAGGCCGCAGCTACTTCCTCTGGGACGTCTTCACCAAGGTGATGTTCCAGGACCAGCAGGTGGCGGTGCGCAGCTCGCTGGAGGAAGCGCGGGTGCGCCGCCAGCGGATGGTGCTGGCCAGCGCGGCCTCCGCCGCCACGGTGCTGCTGCTGTCGCTGCCCACGGTGTCCTTCTTCAAGAACCGCAACATGGCGGAGGCCGTCACCGAGGCCATCACCAGCGTGAACCTGGACCCGCGTGACGACATCCGGCGCGTCGAGGACCTGATTCCGCTGCGCAACCGGCTCCAGGAGCTGACCGAGTACGAGGAAGGCAGCGCGCCGGTGTTCATGCGCTTCGGCCTCTACCAGGGCCAGAAGCTGCTGCCGCAGGCGCGCCAGTTCTACAACGCGGCGCTGCGCCGGGTGCTGCTGGGCAAGCAGTTCGAGCTCATCCAGCAGCGCCTGGACACCTTCGGGAAGAACCCGGATTTGCTGACGGTGCGCAGCGACGAGGACTACAGCAAGCACTTCGACGCGTACCGCCAGTACTTCGATGACTTGAAGATGTACCTGCTCGTCACGACGCCCCGGGATCCGCGCGAGCCGGAGCTGGACGAGACGCAGCGCAAGTGGCTCCAGGACGAAATCGTGAAGCACTGGAAGCGCGTGCGAGGCGACGCGGTGGACGAACGGGCCGTGGCGAACCACGCGGAGACGTTCCTGCTGATGCTCGCCAACGAGCAGATGCTCCCCGAGGAGCGGAAGCCGGCGCGCGAGCAGCGCATCGCCTTCGGCCGCGTCACCGGCGTGGTGCAGTCGGCGCGCCGCTCGCTCAACAACGTGCCCCTGGTGCGGCTGGAGCTGGCGCAGCTGGTGGCCAACATGAGCGGCGCGTACCCGGACGTGACGCTGGAGCAGCTCGTGGGCTCGGTGCCGCAGATGAGCGCCAGCGCGCGGGTGCGGGGCGCCTTCACGCGCAAGGCCTACGACGACGTCATCCGCGAGCGGCTGGACCTGGCCTTCCAGGACCAGCAGTCGTGGGTGCTGGACCGCGATGAGAAGGTGGACACGGTGAGCTCGCGGCGCGAGCTGCGCACCCGCTACTTCGAGGCCTACACCCAGGAGTGGAGGGACTTCCTCGGCGCCATCCGCGTGCATGCCCCGGAGAACCTGACGCAGATGGAGAGCCTGCTGACGAACCTGACGCGCGGCAAGCCCAAGCCCTACGGGCGGCTGTTCCGCGCGCTCACGTACAACGTGGTGCTCGACAAGCGCGACACCCAGGCGGCGGAGGCCGACACGGGCTTCCTGGCCAAGGCGGGGAAGCTGTTCGGCTCGGAGTCCGTCGAGGACGCGCCGAAGAAGCGCGAGCTGCTGAACGCCAACTCGCCGTCCGGCGCCCAGGAAGTCACCGCCCGCGACGTGGAGCGTGAGTTCGCCTCGCTCATCCGCTTCGCCACGGAGTCCTCCAAGACGGAGGACGGCGAGGAGTCCCTGACGGCGCTGGATTCGTACGAGGACCAGCTGGCCACCGTGCAGACGACGCTGCTGGCGGTGAAGGACAAGCCGGCCGAGTCCGGCCTGCTGCTGGACAAGATTGAGTCCACCCGCAACAACGTGGAGATGATGGTCCGCAAGCAGACGGACAACGTCGCCATCTTCGAGCGGCTGCTGCTGCCGCCGTTCCAGGAGATGCGCTCAGTGGTGTTCGTGGGCGTGGCCTGCAACAAGAGCAAGCTGTGGCAGGACCAGGTGGTGACGGCGTGGAGCAGCGCCTTCAAGGGGAAGTACCCCTTCGACCGCGCGTCGCAGGCGGACGCGCCGCTGCCCGAGGTCGCGGAGTTCCTGCGCCCCGAAGGCGGCCTGGTGCGCAAGTTCGTCAAGGAGCAGCTCCTGGAGGACGTGGTGGCCACCGGACGCCGGTGGGAGTTCACCTCGTCGGGTGGGGTCATGTACCAGCCCGACCTGCTCGGCTTCCTGGAGAAGACGGGCGCGCTCTCCACCACGCTCTTCCCCGGCGGCGACACGGTGGACCCGCTGGTCCGCTTCCAGGTCCGCCTGCGCCCGGGCGTCTCCGCGGACGGCCTGGCGTCGCAGATTTCATCCATCACCCTGACGCTCGATGGGGCGGACGAGACGTACCGCAACGGCCCCGACACGCTGTGGAAGCCGATGATCTGGCCCGGGCAGGCCGGCAAGCTCGGCGCCCGCATCACCGTGCAGAGCGCGGATGGCTCCACGGAGACGACGCTGGAGGCCGAGGGAGACTGGGGCCTGTTCCGCCTGCTGGAGCGCGTCAAGCGCATCGAGCCCAGCGCGGACGGCCGCTACTTCACCGCCACGTGGGAAATCGAGGAGATGAACGGCGCGCTGGTCTCCATCGACTTCCGTCCGGAGCGCACCGCCAACCCCTTCTTCGGGATGTCGGGCAACACGTCCAAGCTGCTGGCCATCTTCCGGGACCCGGGGCTGCAGCCGCCCGTGAGCATCGCGCGCAAGGGCGGGTGCGCGGCGCCGACCGTCGCGGCGGATGGGGTTCACTGACATGGCTGTGCAGTCGCCGCGCATCGGCCTGCTGGGCAAGACGCCCCGCCAGGCCGAGTTCATCCGCCACAACGCGGCCACCCCGCTGGCCCTCCAGCTCTACGGCTGGATGGAAGCGGGCGTGGAGCGCTCGCGAAGAGCCCGGGTGGACCTGCCCGCCGAGCCCGTCTGTTTCGTCTTCACCGCGCCCGGCCAGAAGCAGGCGCTGGTGGGGGTGATGGCGCCCAGCCAGGACAGCGTGGGCCGGACCTTCCCCCTGGCCATCTTCACCGAGGTGTCCTCCGCGGACACGGCCTCGCGGCTCGCGTTGACGCCGGAGGCGTACCAGCCCTTCCTGCGCGCCGCCGGTGCGCTGGCCCGGTCCGCCGCGGAGCTGGAGGTGCCACAACTGCTGGAGCGCGTGGCGGCGCTGCCCCTGCCGGGCCCGGGGGACTACAGCCTCGCGAAGCGGCTGCTCCACGCCGTGCTGGCGGACCACCACACCGTGGACCTGCTGGGCCCGGTGGTGGAGGGCACGCCGGAAGGTGGGCGCTACTACGCGCTGCACACCTTCCTCACCGCGTGCGCGGGCGAGCGCGGCAAGGAGCAGTTTCCGGCCGGCGTCACCCTGGACTGTCCGCTGTCCACGCGCGTGGGGCCGGTGGCCTGGCTGGAGCTGTCCTCGCGGCTGCTCAAGTGGACGCACCAGCCTCCGGCCTTCTTCTGGTCCGAGGGCGACAAGCCCCGGCTGCTCATCAGCCTGGGAGCGGCCTCCCCCGCCCTCTTCCTCGCGCTGGCCCAGCCCAGCCGTCCGGGCGCCCAGGTGTGGCCGCTGCGCACCGAGCGCCCCGCCGCCATCGACAACGCGCGCAAGGGCCTCACGGCCTCCGCGCGCCAGGTCATCGACGCGCCGTCCACCACCCTGGAACAACTGTTGCAGACGCTTTCGCGCTGAAGCCCCACCACGCCCATGCCTCCCACCCTGGAACAGCTTCGCGAGCGCGCCCTCCCCTGGGCCGAGCCCGTGCCGGGGGCGTCCCCGGCCGGCGTGCAGGCGAAGCACGAGCCCGCCTACGAGGCCGTCGCGCTGGAAGTCGCGAAGTTGGAGTCCCCGGCCAGCAACGCCGTGCGCTGGGATGACGTCGTCGAGGGCGCCAGCGCGCTGCTGAAGCACACCACCAAGGACCTCTGGCTCGCCTCGTACCTGGCCTATGGCCTGTACGCCACGCGAGGCGTGGACGGCGCGGCCACCGGCACGGCCGTGCTCGCCGAGGTGACGGAGCGCTACTGGCAGGACCTCTTCCCGGAGGCGAAGCGGCTGCGCGGCCGAGCCAACGCCGTGGCCTGGTTCGTGGACCGGCTGGGCCGCATCCTGCCCACCGTGGAACAGTCCTCCGTGAGCGCGGAGCCCCTGGATGCGCTGGCGGTCGCGGTGAAGCGCCTGGCCCAGCTCTCACGCGAGCGGTTCTCCGACATGGCCCCCGCGTTCGGGCCGCTCCAGGACGCCATCACCCGGCTCCGCGCCGGACTCCCCGAGCCCGAACCCGCGAGCGTACCGGAGGGACGCACCGCGTCCCCGGAGGACGCGGACGCCTCGCCGCCGCTGGTGGATGGGAATGCGTCGTCCCAGGACGAGGACACCGCGCCCGGCGAGGCGGGAGCGCGCGCTGACACGTCCACGAAAGGCAATGACAACCGCTCCGCGCGGGACGCGGTCAAAGGCAACACCGCCACGGGTAAAGGCAGTGCAGCCAACCCGGGCAGCGCCTCCGCCAACGGGACACACGC
>NZ_JAAIYB010000215.1 GCF_010894475.1 Myxococcus vastator | reverse complement strand
CCGCCACCCCGGGCGACGCGCTCAGTCCCCGCACCAGCGCCTTGCCCGCGTGGCCCTCCTCCGGCGGAGGCGCGACGGCGGGCTTGCCCAACGTGGTAATCGGACGCGTCTGCACCAGGTACAACCGGCCGCCCTCCTCCGCCCACTCGATGTCCTGCGGCGCGCCGTAATGCTGCTCCACCCGCAGTCCCAACCGCGCCAGCTCCAGCACCGCCACGTCGCTCAGCACGCGCTCGTGGGCCTGCTCCGGACTCAGCGTCTCGCGCTGCGTGTGGCCTTCGGCATCGCGCACCAGGCGGACACTCTTGTCGCCCACCCGGACCTCGCGCACGCGAGGCTCCTTCTTGGTGACGCAATACGTATCCGGCTCCACCTGCCCGCCCACCACGACTTCTCCCAGCCCCCAGGCCGCCTCGATGACGATGCGGCCGGTGTCTCCCGTAGAGGGGTCCGCGGTGAACATGACGCCCGCGCGGGACGCATCCACCATGGCCTGCACCACCACGGCGATGGCGGGCTCCTCGGTCAGCGCCGCCGCCTTGCGGTAGGCCACCACGCGCTCGCCATAAGCCGAAGCCCAGCAGGCCCGCAGCGCATCCATCAAGGCGTCCTCGCCCAGCACGTGGGTGAAGGATTCGTGCATCCCCGCGAAGGACGTGGCCACCGAGTCCTCCGAGGTCGCCGAGGAGCGCACCGCCACGGCCCGGTCCGCGCCCAGTTGTTGATACGCCTCCAGGATGGAAGCGCGCAGCCGCTCCGGGACGGGCGCGCTCCGCACCTGCGCACGGAGTTGCTGGGTCACCTGGGTCAGTGACGAAGGGTCATCCGGGTCCACCTGTGCCCAGAGCGCGCTCAGCCGGGCACGTACCGGCGCCATGGCCTCCTGGAAGGCGGCGGCGGTGATGACGAAGCCCGGCGGAACGGGCAGCCCTGCCCGCGTCATCTCGCCCAGGTTCGCGCCCTTGCCACCCGCCAGCGCGACGTCCTCGCGGGACAGCTCGCTGAACCAGCGCAGACGAGGCGCGGCGGCCACCTCAGGCGGCTCGGCTTGCGGTGGCTTCTGCGTGTCCGGTGAGACGCTCATGGTACCGCCCCCTGAGGTAGACGCCTGATTGCGCGGGCGCGACTCACCGAGGACGATGCGGCCGATGTCAGGAGATGACATCCACCCGGGCCCGGAGCGCGCGGGCCCGAGCCACTGCCACATCCCCATGCCCCCGAGCATGCGCCCGGTACGAACGCCACCGCCGCCTCCACGCCCGAGCGGATGACACCTTCCAGCACCGTGCCAAGACTTCACGGGTGGGCATCCACGAGCCACGGGGGGAGAGCATGCGAGCCAATGTCTTTCAGGCGGTGAACCGCTTCGGCATCGAAGAGGTGGAGCGCCCCCACGCGGGAGCCGGCGAGGCGGTCATCCGGATGACGCTGACCACGGTCTGCGGCACGGACCTGCACATCGTCCGAGGCGAGTACCCGGTGCGCCCAGGGCTCGTCATCGGTCACGAGCCCGTGGGCGTCATTGAGGAGCTTGGCCCCGGCGTGACGGACTATCGCCCGGGGCAGCGTGTCCTCGTGGGCGCCATCACCCCGTGTGGCCAATGCAGGGCCTGCCTGTCCGGCCACCTCTCGCAGTGCGGCCACGGCGCGGGCTGGGAGGCCCTGGGCGGCTGGCGCATGGGCAACACCCAGGATGGCGCCCAGGCCGAGTACATCCGCATCCCCTCCGCGCAGGCCAACCTCGCGCCGATACCTGACGGGCTCACGGATGAGCAGGTCGTCCTCCTGTCGGACATCGCCTCCACGGGCTTCAGCGGCGCGGAGGCGGGCGGCGTGCGCATCGGCGATGCGGTGGTCGTCTTCGCGCAGGGGCCCATTGGCCTGTGCGCCTCCATTGGCGCGCGGTTGATGGGCGCCTCGCTCGTGGTGGGCGTGGACGGCGATGAGGCGCGCCTGAAGATGGCGCGGAGGATGGGCGTGGACGTGGTGCTCGACTACCGTCAGCAGGACGTGGTGGCCGAGGTGAAGCGGCTCACGGGCGGCGGCGCCGACGTGGCCATCGAGGCGCTGGGCACCCAGCAGACCTTCGAGAGCGCGCTGCGCTGCCTGCGGCCCGCGGGCACGCTGTCCAGCCTGGGCGTGTACTCGGGCAAGCTCCAGTTGCCCTACGACGCGTTCTCCGCCGGCCTGGGGGACCACCGCATCGTCACCACCCTGTGTCCAGGAGGCAAGGAGCGCATGCGCCGCCTCATGGACCTGGTGCACCACCAGCGCGTCGACCTGTCGCCGCTCATCACCCACCGCTTCAAGCTCGCGGACATCCAGGAGGCCTACGCCCTCTTCGGCGAGCGCCGTGACGGCGTCTTCAAGGTGGCCATCCAGCCCTGAGCGCAGGCCCCAGCAGGTCGCCACGCGACGGGCGAATCCTACAGACGTGGTGCGTCTCACGCTGACCGCGATGGAGACCGGCGAGGAGGAAGTGCTCGCCGACGACGTGCGCCGCATGGTCAAACAAGGCTTGTCCTCCGGTGCCTATCTTGGTGCGCTGAGCGCGTGAGGTGACGTCCCATGGGTGACGCAGCCAGCAGCGACGCAGCTCCGGCGCGGGAGGCAGTGCCCGGGTCCACGCCTTCCGCGCTCCCCGGGCGGGCATCATTTCAAGACGCGATGCTGCGGGGCCCGCTGCTGAAGCCCCTGCTCCAGCTCGCCGTGCCCACCACGCTGGTCCTGATTGCCCAGTCGTTGGTGGGCGTGGCGGAGAACTGGTACGCGAGCTTCCTGGGCACGGAGGCGCTGGCGGGCGTCTCCCTCGTCTTCCCCGTCGTGATGTTGATGACGATGATGTCCAACGGAGGCATTGGCAGCGGCGTGGCCTCCGCGGTGGCGCGAGCCCTGGGCGCGAACCGGCGGGACGATGCGAATGCCCTGGTCTGGCATGCCGTGGTGCTGGCGTTGGCCATTGGCCTGGTCTTCAGCGTCCTCGCCTGGGCGACGGGCCCCGCGCTGTACACGGTGCTGGGTGGACGGGCGGGCGCGCTGGACGCCGCGCTCCAGTATTCGAACTACGTGTTCGCGGGCTCGATTCCCTTCTGGCTGGTGAACCTGCTCGCGGCGGCGCTGCGCGGCGCGGGCGAGGTGCGCGTCCCGGCGCTGGTGACGCTGGTGGGCGCCGCTGTCTTCCTCGTGGTGACGCCAGGGGTCATCTTTGGCTTCGGCCCGGTGCCCGCCCTGGGGCTGGCGGGCGCGGGGCTCGCGATGACGCTGTTCTATGTGGGCGCGGCGCTCTGGCTGCTGCGCTACATGGCGTCCGGACGGGCCGCGGTCCAACTCACGAAGGGGCCGGTGGAGCCGCGCCTGCTCCGCGACATCCTGCGCGTGGGCCTGCTGACGGCGTTGAGCACGCTGCAGCCCAACCTGATGGTGATGGTCATCACCGGCGCCGTGGGAATGTTCGGCGTGGAGGCGCTGGCGGGCTACGGCATGGCGTCCCGTCTGGACTACCTCATCATCCCGATTCTCTTTGGCCTGGGCACGGCCGTGCTGACGCTGGTGGGCACCAACGTGGGCGCGGGACAGCACGAGCGCGCCCGGCGCATCGCCTGGCTGGGCGGCGGGCTGGGCTTCGTGGCGGCGGGAGTCATTGGACTGGCGGCGGCGCTGGCGCCAGAAGTCTGGCTCCATGCCTTCAGCCGCGAGCCGGCTGTCGTGGCGCCGGGCCTGGACTACCTGCGCATCGTGGCGCCGTTCTACGGACTGCTGGGCCTGGGCTTCGTGCTCGCGTTCGCCGCGCAGGGGGCGGGCCGCGTGCTGTGGCCCTTCCTGGCGGGCACCTCGCGCCTGGTCATCAGCGCGGGCGCCGGGTGGTTCGTCGCCGCGCGGCTCGACGCGGGGCTCTCCGCGTTGTTCGCCATGGTGGCCGCGGGCCTCGTGGCCTATGCCGGCGTCACCGTCGTGGCGGTGCTCGCGGGCGCCATCTTCCGACGAGAGACGGCGCCGCGCGGCGGTTGAGTGGCCCCGTCCAGCCCGCGCCCGCGTCCCCACCTCGAATTCCGGGCTTGACCCCGGGCCCGAACCGGGAGTATTGAAATTGATACTGATTATCAACTTCATCTCCAACTCGGACACCGGGAGATGGTCGGAGGAACACGTGGCACGCGACTTGGGACCGCGAGGAAAGATGTGTCGTCGGCTGGGGATTCCGCTTTCGCGCGTCACCGCGAAGGACCCGGACAAGGACCCGGTGCTGCGCCGGCCCTATCCTCCTGGCCAGCACGGTGCCACCGCGCGCACCAGCGTGAGCGACTTCGCGCGCCGGCTGCGGGAGAAGCAGAAGCTGAAGCTGTACTACGGCCTGCTGGAGCATCAGTGCCGTGCGGCCTTCAAGGAGGCGCGCCAGGCCCCGGGCAACACCGGCACGGTGCTGCTGCAGCTCCTGGAGAGCCGGCTGGACTCGCTGGTGCTGCGCGCCGGGCTGGCCACCAGCATCCGCCAGGCCCGGCAGTTCGTGCGCCACGGCTACCTCCAGGTGGACGGCAAGCGGGCGGACATCCCCAGCTTCCGCGTCAAGCCTGGCAGCGAAGTCCGCTTCCACACGGCGAACCTGAAGCTCGCCGTGGTGCAGGAGTCCTTCAGCCGGATGAAGTCGCGGCCCGTGCCCGCCTACGTCCAGGTGCTGGGTGAGGGCGAAGGGCTGCGCTACGTGCGCCTGCCCGAGCGGGAGGAAATCCCCGTGGACGTGAACGAGCCCTTCATCGTGGAGTACTACGCGCAGCGGAGCTGAGCCGTTCTCCGTGGCGCTCTGTCCGGGCAGGTGGCTCGGACAGACAACGCCGGCGGGGGGCGCGCTACGGCGCGGCGGTGGCGGCGAAGAAGTCGCGCATCCGCGTCACGACCTCCGCCCGGTTCGTCAGCCAGATGTAGTGCCCCGCGCCCTCCAGTTGCAGGTGCCTCCAGCCGGGATGACGTCGCAGCGCGGCCTCCAGGTCCGTCTCGTGCTGCCGGATGGTGGGCAGGAAGCCGCGGGCCTTCTCCCGGAACTCCAGCGGCAGCGACTCGGCCGCCGCCAGGGCCTCCACCCACGCGGTGAAGCCCTGTCCGTCCGACAGGGACAACACGGGCCCCTGCACGCGCTCGAGGTCCAGGATGGCCGCGCCCCGGACGGACTGCTCCGTGGCGCCGGGATGGCGGCGCTCGCGCAGGTAGGCCCCTGTCGCGGCGTCGAATTCATACGCCTGTTCGACCTCGTGCGCGGGGAGCCCTCCGCCCAAATCTTGCGCCAGCCGCTCCGCCACCGCCTGCCGTGAAGGAAGGCCGTCGAGCACGGAGAAGGGCAGCGGCGGCAACGGCTCGCCCTCCAGGAACGCGGCAATCTCGCCCCGGCTGTCGGTGGCGTCCAGGTAGACGAGTGCCTCCACGCGCTCGGGGTGGTGGAGCGCCAGCCACGTCAGCTCGTCCCCCGCCAGGGAGTGGCCGGCGAACGACGCCTTCGACAGCCCCAGCGCGTCCAGCGCCCCCAGGACGTCCGTGGCCAGCGTGGCGGTGTCATAGCCGGTGTCGGGCCAATCCGAGGCGCCGTAGCCACGGCGGGTGAGCGCGTAGACGTGGTGTGTGTCCCGGAACTCGAGCGCCAGCGCGTCGAAGATGTGGGCCGTGCTGCCCATGCCCGCGAGGAACACGAGCGCCGGCCCCTGGCCGCCATGGTCGAGCACCTCCAGCTCGACGCCCCGGGCGGCCTCCACCCGCGTCACCTGGTGCAGGGACGGCGGGTCATCGGGCCCAGGGTTCAACGAAGAGGAATCACAAGCAGCCAGCAGGAGAAGCGCGGCACCCACGAGGTTCGTTCGCATGTGATTGGGAATTCTGGCGAGCGCCTTCGCCAGACACCAGCGCCCGCGGGGGCTGGCTCTCCCCTTGCCCGCATGGGCCGGGTGCGCCCCGCACAACCGGGATGCCGCCGCCACGGACTTCAGCGCGGTGCGGCTCGCGCCCACTGCCTGAGGCGCCTGTTCGTCACGGCGATGATGCCCTCAGGCACGGCGGCGCACCGGCATTAAGTGGGACGCCGTGCGGTCTCCACCGCCAGGAACACGTCACGCACATCCCTGGGTGCTCGAGTCCGGCGCGCGTAGGCAATGCCTCCCACGAGCGCCACCAGGGCCAATCCGAACCAAGGTAACCGGATGAAGAACGAGAACGACGGGCGCCCTTCCACCACCTCACAGTGAGGGACGAGCGAGTCCGTCGCCACCAGCCAGGATGTGACGAACGCCATGGGGCCCATGAAGGCAGCCGCCATCACGGCCCACGCAACAGCGTCCAGCCCCCACCGGAGACGGCCGACGCCGGGTGCGGGCGCCACCCGCAGGACATCCCCAGGCTGACGTGAGCCCCACATCAACCAGCACCACACGCCCAGCCCGACGGACATCGCCAGCGCGAGCACCCACCACAGGTTGGACTCCCACCAGAGAAATGGGGACGACTCGTCGTAGAAGTTCATCCTCATCCCTCCACTGGGCGCCTGGCGCTCCCGCCCCAAAGCCTACATCAAAGCCGTGGGTCCACCGGCTCGCTCTCCAGCGCGAGGACGCCAAAGACACACTCGTGCACGCGACGCAGCGGCTCGCCGCGCGCGAACCGCTCCAGGCCTTCGACCCCGAGCGCGAACTCACGCAGCGCCAGGGAGCGCTTCGTGGACAGGCCTCGCTGACGCAGCCGCTCCAGGTTCGCGGGCGCGGTGTACTCCGGACCGTAGATGATGCGCAGGTACTCCGGCCCTCGCGACTTGATGGCCGGCTGGAGCAGCCCCTTGCGCCCACGCACCGCGAAGTCGAGCGGCTTGACCACCATGCCCTCCCCTCCTCGCGCCGTGAGCTCCTCCCACCAGCGCACGCCCTCCGCCACCGCGGAGTCATCCTCCAGCGCCACCACGCGGAACGGTGTCGCCACCAGCAACGTCGCGTCCGCCTGGCACACCCGCGCGAGCGCCTCCATGTGCCACACATGGTCCTTGTCCAGGTGCGCCACCCCTTCCGTCGCCAGCAGGTGGAAGGGCGCGAACCGCACGTCCTCCAGCGAATGCACCGGCCAGCAGTAGCGCCGGTACGCCTCCACGTACCGCTCCACGCTGCGCGCCTTCTCGCCGAAGCGCGTGGCCAGCTCCCCGACTTCCAGCCCGCGCCCCACCGCCTGCGCCAGCACCGACACCACGTCCGTGAGCGCCGCGCGTGAGGCCGCGCCCACCGAAGCGTACTGTTCGCGCAGCAGTTCCTGGGCCTTGAAGGACCAGGGCATCAGCTCCCCGTCGAGGCACGCCCAGTCCGTCTGGTGCGCCTCCCAGAACCCCGACGCGGTGAGCGCCGCGCGCACCCGCGCCAGGAACGCCGCTTCGAGCCCCGTGTCCGTGAAGAAGCGGCGCCCCGTGCGCGTGTAGCAGACGCCTGTCGCGCCCGTCGTGACGCCGAAGCGCCGGAGGGCCGCCGCCTCGTCGCGGGCGACCACCACCACCGCGCGCGAGCCCATGTGCTTCTCCTCGCACACGACCTTCGCCACCCCTTCCTTGCGGTAGTAGGCGAACGCCTCCGCCGGGTGTTCGAGATAGCCCTGCGCCTTGCTCGTCTCCGAGGGCGACATCGTCGGCGGCAGGTAGATGAGCCACTTCGGGTCGATGGCGAACCGGCTCATCGCCTCCAGCGCCGCCGTGGCGTTCTCCTCGCGCACCGTCACGTTCTGGCTCAGCCGCGTCGTCACCACGCGCTTGCCTCGCACGTCCTCGATGTCCAGCAGGTCGTCATGGACCTGCTGCGCGCTCAGCCCGCTCCCTGGCGTGACAGCACCGCCCAGCGGCCGGATGGACTCCGCGTAGGCCCGCGCCGCGGGCACCGAGACGAGCTCTCGCTCCGGATAACGCAGCGCCGTCAGCTTGCCGCCATACACGCAGCCCGTGTCCACGCAGAGCGTGTTGTTGAGCCAGTCCGCCTCCAGCACCGGCGTGTGCCCGTACACCACCGCCGCCTTGCCCCGGTACTCCGCGGCCCAGTTGAAGCGCACGGGCAGCCCGAACTCGTCCGTCTCGCCCGTCGTCTCTCCGTACAGGGCGAACTCACGCACCCGGCCGGAGCCACGGCCCTGCATGGACGCCTTGAGGCCCGCGTGCGCCACCACCAGCCGCCCCTCGTCGAGGACATAGTGCGAGACGAGCCCGTCGATGAAGTCCACCACCGCCTTGTGGAACTCGGGCGGCTCACGCTCCAGCTGCTCCAGCGACTGGGCAAGGCCGTGTGACACCTTCACGTCCCGGCCGCGCAGCTTGCGCATCAGCTTCACTTCGTGATTCCCCGGGACGCACAGCGCGCTGCCCGCCGCCACCATGCCCATGACGAGCCGGAGCACACCCGGCGTGTCCGGGCCCCGGTCCACCAGGTCTCCCACGAAGAGGGCCTTGCGGCCCTCGGGCGGACGCACGTCGAACCCTGGCGCACCGTCCGCGCGGGGACGCACCTCGTAGCCCAGCTTGCCCAGCAGCGCCTCCAGCTCCTCCCGGCACCCATGGACGTCGCCGATGATGTCGAAGGGGCCGTGCTCGTGCTTGCGGTTGTTCCACAGCGGCTGCCGCACGAACTCGATGGCCTCCAGCGCCTCCGGCTTCAGCACGTGGACATGGCGGAAGCCCTCGCGCTCCAGCCCCCGCAGCGAGCGGTGCAGCTGCTGGAGCTGGTTGCGGACCACATGCGCACCGAAGGTCCGGTCAGGCCGCTGCCGGTTGCGCTCCTGGCACGTCTTCTCGGGGACGTCGAGCACCACCGCCACGGGCAGCACGTGGAACTCGCGCGCGAGCTCCACCAGGGGCTTGCGCGCCTCCGGCTGCACGCTGGTCGCGTCGATGACGGTGAGCAGACCCCGCGCCAGCCGCTTGGCCGCGACGAAGCGCAGCGTCTCGAACGCGTCCTTCGTGGCCTCCATGCTGTTCTCGTCATCGGAGACGATGCCCCGGTAGGCATCCGATGACAGGACCTCGGTCGGCTTGAAGTGCCGGCGCGCGAAGGTGGACTTGCCCGCGCCGGAAGGACCGATGAGCAGGACCAGGGAGAGTTCAGGAATCGTGAGCTTCATCGCGCGAACACCGCCATCTGGGTCGGCGCACCGACGTCCGGGTCCAGGGGACCCACGGGGAGGAAGCGGACGCTGTAGCCGAAGCGCTCGCAGAGGCCTTGGGCCCAGGACTCGAACTCGGCCCGGGTCCACTCGAAGCGGTGGTCGCGGTGGCGGAAGGTGCCCGCGGGGAGCGATTCGAAGCGCACGTTGTATTCGGCGTTGGGCGTGGTGAGCGCCACCACGTTGGGCCGGGCAGCTTCGAAGAGGACGCGCTCGAAGGCCGCGAGCCGCGGCGGGTCCAGGTGCTCGATGACCTCGATGACGGACGCCGCCTCATACCCGGCCAGCCGCGCGTCCCGGTACATGAGGGAGCCGTGGAGGAGCTGTATCCGGCGCCGCTGAAGCTCCGACATCCGGTCCAGGTCCAGCCGCTCGCGGGCAATCTCCAGCGAACGAAAGGACACGTCCATGCCGAGGATGTCGGTGAACTGCCGCTCCTTGAGCAGGGCCCGGAGCAGCTTGCCCTCGCCGCAGCCCAGGTCCACCACGCGCGCGGCGCCGCTCTCCTTGAGGACGGCGACCACGGCCTGCAGCCGCTGCTCGTTGAGGCTCAGCCGCGATTCGAGCGCGGCCTCCTCCTGGTTGTGCGCCTGCATCCCCTCCTCTGGCTCGGGCGCTTCGTCACCGGAGAGCCGCTCCAGCGCCTCACGCGCGAGGCTCTTGCGGTGACGCAGGTAGCGCCGGGTGATGATGTCCCGCTCCGGGTGCGCCGCCAGCCAGCCCTCCCCGTGCCGCAGGAGCTTCTCCACCTCCTCGTCGCCCACCCAGTAGTGCTTGTCGTCATCCAGCACGGGAATCAGCACGTAGAGGTGCGTGAGCAAGTCACTCAGGCGCGTGCGGGCCTCCAGCGTGACGGTGAAGTAGCGGCTGTGGCCCCAGTCCGGGAGTGTCTCGTCCAGCGCGTGCCGCGTGGCGGTGACGGTGTAGCCCAGGGGTTCGAAGAGCTTCCGCAGGAAGGGCTCGCCGCCGCGGCAGGGGAGCACGGAGAGGCGGGCCACCAGCGGAAGCGGCTGCCCGGCCAGGTCCGGCCGCTCCTTGCTGCTGCCCGACATCGCGTTGCGGAACGTGCGTGCGAGCGCGACGCTCAGGAACGACGAGGCCACATAGGGCCGGTCATTCACATACTGGTCCAGCACACCGCCTTCGCCTGAAGGGCCGCGACGCTCCCGGACGAGCCCGACGGGGTCGACCTCCAGCAGCAACGCCACCGTGGTGCGCGCCTCCGTGGCCTCGGGGTAAAAGACGTGCGCGTGTCCGAAGGACAGCTCGAACGACTGCGGGCGGTGCGGATTCTTGTGGAGCAGGTACCCGAGGTCGGTCGCGGGATGATGCGTCGTCGAGAGCGTCAGCAGCATGGCCTTCCCAGCTTCGGTTCCACGGCGTCAGGGACGTTTCCCATGACGCGGGACTGTAGCGCGGCGAAGACCCGCGGGCCTCGGCACTACATCGGGCCGGCGCAGCTCGCCGTGTGGGCCGCGCGCGGGCACCAGTAGTTGGTGATGTTCAGGCCGCCCTTCGTCCCCGTGCGCGTGTTGCACGTGCGCGAGCCCCAGTTGGACTCGTTCAGGGTGATGCGGTACGGGTTGACCGTCTTGTTGACCTTCGCGACGAACGCCGTGTGCCCCGCGGGGTTCGAGCCCAGAATCATCGCCACGCAGCCCACGTGCGCGTGGTTGCTGTTGATGATGGCGCGCTTGTCTGCCCACGTGAACAGCCCATAGGGAAGATTGGGCGCCCGGCATCGGGCATACGCCACACACTCGTCATTGCAGAACCCCGCGCAGGCCGCGGCGGAGGCCATGGCGGAGACCTCGCCCTCATCGTGCTCGTGTCCTCCGTAGAGGACCTCCTCATCAACGACGTGCTCCGACGCCGACTCCGACTCGGACGGCAGCGGCTCCGGCTCCACCTCCGCGCCAACACCACAGCCAACGGCCGTGAGGGACAGGGTGAGGATGGACAACGAGACGAGCCGCATCTTGAGCTGGGACATGGAGGTGCTCCTGAAAGGGGAAAGCGCTGCGCGGAGCACCCTATCAGCAAAAATCAGGAATAATCTTAAAATCTCAATCAATATGTTTTCCTTGCCCTGGCGTCCCACCCGCCGTCGGCCGCTCAGTCCATCAACTGCCGCGACAGGTAGACGTGGTGCAGGGCCCACCGGCGCGCGTTGAGCAACGGGTCCGCGTCGTTGGAGTGCCCGCCGTCGGTGTTCTCGTAATACAGGTACGGCAGGCCCATGGCCTCCAGGCGCGCCGCGAACTTCCGCGCGTGGCCCGGGTGGACGCGGTCATCCTTCGTGTTGGTGGTGATGTACGGCGCGGGGTAGCGCACGCCCTCGCGGAGGTTCTGGTAGGCGGAGTACTTCGAGATGAACGCCGCGTCCCCGGGCACCTCCGGGTCGCCGTACTCCCCCACCCACGACGCGCCCGCCGGCAGCTTGTGGTAGCGCATCATGTCGATGAGCGGGCTCTCGATGACGGCCGCGTTGAACAGGTCCGGGCGCTGCGTCATCGCCACGCTGGTGAGGACGCCGCCGTTGGAGCGGCCGTAGATTCCCAGGCGGCGCGGGGAGCTGACCTTCCTGCGCACCAGGTCCTCCATCACCGCCGCGAAGTCGTCGAACGCGCGCTGGCGGTGCTCCCGCAGGGCCGCCTGGTGCCAGCGCGGACCGAACTCGCCGCCGCCCCGGATGTTGGCGACGACGTAGGCGCCGCCGCGCTCCATCCACAACTTGCCCTCCTCCGGCAGGTAGACGGGCGGCTTGGACAGCTGGAAGCCGCCATAGCCATACACCAGCGTCGGCAGCGTGCCGTCGAGCTTCCGCGCCTTCGGCCGCACCAGGAAGTACGGAATCCGGGTGCCGTCCTTCGACTTCGTCCAGTACTGGTCCACCCGGAGCTTCGAGGCATCGAAGCGCGCGGGCAGCGACTTCACCTTCTTCACCGTCCCCGCCTTCGCGTCCGCCAGCCACAGCGCCGTCGGCTCGAGGAAGCCCTGGGACTTCACGAAGAAGCGGTCATGTGAAGACGACGTCGCGGTGATGGCGACCGAGGCGTTCTTCGGCAAGGCCAGCCGCTTGCGGCTCCAGCGGCCCTTCACCGGCGTGTAGACATCCAGCGCGCCCTTCACGTCCTCGTAGAGGTTCACCAGCACCCGCCCCCGCGTCGCCGCCACCGCTTCGATGGCCTGACGCGCGCCCGGCTGGAAGAGCAGCGTGGGCTTCGCCTTCGCCGGGTCCGCCTTCAGCGCGGCCAACGGGTACGCCAGCAGCGCGCCCTGCTTGAAGCGGCCCCAGTCCTCTTCAATCGTGAAGACGACCTGCCCGTCCACGAAGGCCTGGAGGGAGGACTTCCGGGGGAACGGGAGCCGCACCGGCGCCGCGTCGCCCAACAGGTAGTACTCCGACTCGAAGAAGGTCACCGCGCGGTTGACCAGCACCGCCCGCAGCGCGCCGTCCGCGTCCCGCAACAGGAAGGGAGACGCGGAGACGTCGGTGCGCTCGCCCCGGAAGGCCTCCTGCGCCTCCGTCAGCGGCGTGCCGCGCTTCCAGCGCTTGAGCACGAAGGGATAGCCCGACTCCGTGAGCGTGTCCCCGCCCCAGTCGCGCCCCACCAGCAGCGTGTCCGTGTCCAACCAGGACGCGGACAGCTTGCCCTCGGGGACGCGGAAGCCCCCTTCCACGAAGTGCTTCGCGGTCGCGTCGAACTCGCGCAGCTCGACGGCGTCCTTGCCGCCGTTGGACAGCGAGACGAGGCAGCGCTGGTCCGCGGGCGGCAGGCAGTTGCTGCCCTTCCAAATCCAGTTCGCCTTCTCGGCCTTCGCCAGCGCGTCCACGTCCAGCACCGTCTCCCACGGTGTCTGGGCGCGCGTGTAGCCATCCAGCGAGGTGTGCCGCCAGAGTCCTCGGGGGTTGCCGCGGTCCTGCCAGAAGTTGTCCACACCACCAGCCCGGAAGCCGGGCGAAGGAATGCGGTCGGTGGAGGTGAGCAGCTCGAGCGCCTGGGCGTGGAAGGTCTCGAAGCGCGGGTCCTTCTCCAGCACCGCGAGCGTCCGCGCGTTCTGGGCGCGCACCCACTCGAGGGCCTTCTCCCCCTGGACCTCCTCGAGCCACAGGAAGGGGTCTTGAGGTGGGGCCTCGGCCGTCGCCACGGCGGAGGTCAACAGCCCGGTCAGCAACGACGCCACATACGCCCTTCTCATGTCCTCATCTCCCGATGCCCGAGGTGGCCCCCCAACAGACCGAGCCGCCTCCCATTCCCCCGACGATAACGCCTGCGCCGCGCCGGCCGTGCTGGCGGGGCCGTGAGTGCATCGCGTCGGGACTGGCGGTGATGGCCTGCAAGGGAGTATGGGTCCGCGCGTGGAGTCCGACGCCCATGAGCTTCCAGCCCCCCGTCACCCC
>NZ_JAAIYB010000214.1 GCF_010894475.1 Myxococcus vastator | reverse complement strand
GGGAAGGGGGCGGTCGTTCAGAGCCTCGAGCTCGGCGATTCTGGCGCGCGAGCCGCGCCGCCGGGGGAGCGTAAGTCGGCGTGAGTGCCTGGATTTCCCAAAGCGTTCGCGGTGGTGAGGCGAGGGGCCAGTTGACCGTCGTGGACCTCATCGTCGTCGTGTCCTGCGCGCTGGCGGCGCTGCTCCTGCTGGGGCCGGGCCGGTGGGCGCCGGGGGCGCTGCGCTGCGCGGGGTTGTTCGCGGTGGTGGGCGTGGGGCCGCTCGTCCTCCGCACGCTGGCCGCGTCGTTCCCGGGGCACCGGTGGCTCCACGTCCTCGCGGACTGGTGGCTGCTGCCCACGGCGGTGCTGACGCATGACTGGCTGGCGCCCGTGGTGGACACGGTGAACCCCCTCCTCAAGGACGCGCAGCTGGTGGCGGCCGACCAGCGGCTCTTTGGCATGCAGGCGGCGGTGGTGCTGTCGCGCGTCGTCCCGGCGTGGCTCAACGACATCCTGCTGGTCTGCTACTACGGCCACTTCATCTGGGCGCTGGTGCTGGGGCTGGTGCTCTACCGGCGCCCGGGCGGCGCGGAGTACGACGAGTACCTCACCGCGCTGGGGCTGCTCTTCTGTCTCAACTACGCGGCCTATGTGCTGGTGCCCGCGGTGGGGCCTCGCTACTTCCTCATCGACGCGTTCGATGGGCCGCTGCGCGGAACGCTGACGCCGCTGCTGGACTCGCTCATGCGCAAGCCGCTGTTCGCGCGTGACTGCTTCCCGTCGGGACACACCGGCGCCACGCTGCTGGTGCTGTACTACGCGTGGCGGTTCTCCCGGCGCGTCTTCTGGGTGATGTTGCTGCCGGGCCTGGGACTCATCGCGGCCACGCTGGTGGGCCGCTTCCACTACGCCACGGACCTGCTCTGCGCGGTGCCCATGGTCATGGTGGTGACGGGGCTGGCGCTGGGCGTCTCCCGGGCGGCCCGCCAGCGGGAAGTGGTGAAGGACGCGCGTTCCGTGCCGGTGGACGCTATCGTCCGGCCTTGAGCGCCCGGACTGTTCGCGGCGCGAGGAGCCGACGTCCATGTCCAGGCCCGTAGCCGCGCAGCGCGTCACCCGGTTCGCCACCACCGTCTTCTCCGAGTTCAGCGCCCTGGCCGCCCGCCACGGCGCGGTGAACCTGGGGCAGGGGTTCCCGGACTTCGACGGCCCGGCGGCCATCAAGGAAGCCGCGCAGCGCGCCATCCGCGACGGGGGCAATCAGTACGCCATGGGCGCGGGCGCCCGGGAGCTGCGCGTGGCCATCGCCGAGCACTCGGCGCGCTTCCACGGCCAGGCGGTGGACCCGGACACCATGGTGACGGTGACGAGCGGCGCCACCGAGGCCATCCTCGACACGCTGCTGGGGCTGGTGGACCCGGGCGACGAGGTGGTGGCCTTCGAGCCCTTCTACGACTCCTACGACGCCAACATCACCTTCGTGGGGGCCACCGCGCGCTTCGTGCCGCTGCGCCCGCCGGACGCGGACCACGCGCAGTGGTGGTTCGACCGGGACGAGGTCCGCGCCGCCTTCGGTCCGCGCACCCGGCTGCTCATCCTCAACACGCCGCACAACCCGACGGGGAAGGTGTTCACCCGCGACGAGCTGACGTTCCTGGGCGAGCTGTGCGCCGAGTTCGACGTGAAGGTCCTCTCCGACGAGGTGTACGAGCACATCGTCTTCGCGCCCGCGCGCCACCTGCGTCCGGCCACGCTGCCCGGGCTGGCCGAGCGCACGGTGACGGTGAGCAGCGGCGGCAAGACGTTCAGCCTCACGGGCTGGAAGGTGGGCTGGGTCATCGCGCCGCCGCCGCTGCGGGACGCGGTGCAGCGGGCCCACCAGTTCGTGACGTTCGCCACCGCCGCGCCGCTGCAGGCCGCCATGGCGGAGGCGCTGCGGCTGCCGGACGCGTACTTCACGGCGCTGACGGCGTCCTACGCGGCGAAGCGGGAGCGGCTGCTCACCGGGCTGCGCGAGGCCGGGCTGACGGCGTTCGCCCCGGAGGGCAGCTACTTCATCCTCGCGGACATCGCGCGCCAGGGCTTCGCCGATGACGTGGCCTTCTGCCGCCACCTGGTGTCCGAGGTGGGCGTGGCGGCCATTCCTCCCAGCGTCTTCTATGGCCCCGAGCACCGGCACCTGGGGCAGGGGCTGGCCCGCTTCGCCTTCTGCAAGACGGAGGCGGTGCTGGACGAGGCCGTGCGGCGCCTGCGCGCGGGCCTGCCGTCGCGATGAGCTTCTTCGGGGAGCTCTACCTGCGCAGCACGCTGCCGTACTTGTCGGAGGCCGTCACCGCGCGCGAGGTGGACTACCTGGCCCGGGCCTTCGCGGACGTGGCGGGGCCGGCGCCGGTGGTGGACCTGGGGTGCGGTCATGGCCGTCACGCGGCGCGGTTGAACGCAGCGGGGCCTCTGGCGGGGCGCGTCATCGGGCTGGAGCTGGACGCACTGTCCTTGGCCATGCGGCGTCCGGGCTTCCCGGCGGTCCAGGGAGACTTGCGGGCCCTGCCGTTTCGCGAGGCGTCCCTGGCGGGGGCCTATGCCTGGTACTCGACGCTGGCCGCCTTCACGGATGGCGAGCACATGCACATCCTCCGCGAGGTCGCGCGCGTGCTGCGGCCAGGAGGACGGTGGGTGTTCCAGACGGTGCCGTATGAGCGACTGGCGGCGTCCCCCCGGGCGGCCTTCCGCGAGACGCTGCCGGATGGAAGCGTCCTGGAGGAGGAGAGCTGCTTCGACGCCTCGACGGGGCGGGACGAGGGACAGCGGACGCTGACCTCCCCGGAGGGACGATGCCTGCGCGCATCATTTTCCCTTCGTTACTATCCCCTTGCGGATTGGGTGCGGCTGTTGGAAAGCACGGGGTTTTCCGTCGTCTGGGTGCACGGTGGCCTGGCGGGTGAGCCGCTGGACGCGCAGTCAACCGACCTGATTGTGGGAGCGGAGCGGCGCCATGGCTGAGCTGAAGGAACACTCCAGGGCGAGGTCGGGCTGGCTGGGCCAGCTGCCCAGCAAGGTCGACGTCTACGAAGTCGGCCCCCGGGACGGGTTGCAGAACGAGCTGCGCACGCTGCCCACGCGGGACAAGGCGCGCCTCATCAACGCGCTGGTGGCCGCGGGGGAGAAGCGCATCGAGGTGACGTCGTTCGTGTCACCCAAGTGGATTCCCCAGCTCGCGGACGCCGAGGAGCTGCTGCGGCTGGTGGGCCGGCGCGAGGGCGTCGTGTTCTCCGCGCTGGTGCCCAACCTGAAGGGCCTGGAGCGCGCGAAGGACGCGGGCCTGGAGGAGGCCGCCGTCTTCATCTCCGCCTCCGAGGCGCACTCGAAGAAGAACATCAACAAGAGCATCGCCGAGGCCGTGGTGGGCGCGCGCGAGGTGACGGCCTCCGCGCTCCAGGCGGGCATGCGCGTGCGCGGCTACCTGTCCACCGTGTGGGGCTGCCCCTATGAGGGCGACGTCCCGGTGGAGCGCGTGGTGGACATCTGCCGGCGGCTCGTGGACGCGGGCATCTACCAGCTCAGCCTGGGAGACACGATTGGCATCGGCACGCCGCGCCAGACGGAGGTCTTGCTGGAGGCGCTGCTGAAGCACCTCCCCGTGGAGAAGCTGGCGCTGCACCTGCACGACACGCGCGGCACCGCGCTGGCGAATGCGCTGGTGGGCCTGTCCGCGGGCGTGACGACGTTCGACGCCAGCATCGGCGGCCTGGGGGGGTGCCCCTATGCCCCGGGCGCGGCGGGGAACCTGGCCACCGAGGACGCCGTCTTCATGCTCCATGGCATGGGCGTGGACACGGGCATCAACCTGGACCGGCTGGTGGAGGCCGGGGAGATTGCCCAGGAGCTCATCGGCCGGAAGCTGGCGGGCAAGTACCTCCAGGCCGCGCTGGGCGAGCGCGAGAAGAAGGCCGCCCGCCGGGCCCAGACGTAAGCCCGCTCCGTGAAGCACGGGGGTCGTGATGCACCCGGTAGTCCTGGTAGTCGGTTGTAATTGAAAAATTCCGTCCGGACTTACGCTTCGAGGTGATGAGCGGATAGGGTTGGGGTCGTTTTCACCCCATCTGCTGCCTCGACAGGAAGTGCCGGATGAACGTTTCGCTCGATGCCGACGTCCTCGCGCGACGTTCGCGGTCGTTGTTCGAGGCGCACCAGGAGGCGCTGGGCCGCCGCACGGACCGGATGTTCGCCGTGCTGATGGTGTTTCAGTGGATCGCCGGGCTGGTGGTGGCCCTGCTGCTGTCCCCCCGGACCTGGAGCGGGACGTCCAGTCAGGTCCATCCCCACGTCTGGGCGGCGGCGGGGTTGGGGACCCTCCTGGCGAGCCTGCCGGTGGCCATGGCGTGGACCATGCCGGGGCGGGAGGCCACGCGGTTGGTCATCGCCACGGCGCAGGCGCTGGTGTCGGGGCTGCTCATCCATTTGACGGATGGGCGCATCGAAACGCACTTCCACATCTTCGGCACCCTGGCGCTGCTGGCCATGTACCGGGACGTGCGCGTGTTGTTCCTGTACTCGGCGCTGGTGGCGGCGGACCACCTGCTTCGCGGCCTGTACTGGCCCGTGTCCATCTTCGGCGTGGAGGCCGCCAGTCTCTGGCGCGCGTGGGAGCACATCGCCTGGGTGGTGTTCGAGAACGTGTTCCTCGTGATTGGCGGGCGCGGCGCGGTGAAGGATGCCCGGGAGCTGGCGGCGCGGCAGGCGTGGCTGGAGCTGTCGCAGGGGGAGGTCCGCACGCGGGTGGTGGAGCCGCTGGTGGACTCGGCGCGGGCGCTGACGGAGGCGACCCAGTCGCTCGTGTCGAGCACGGATGACCAGCGCGCGATGCTGTCGCGTCAGTCCGCGGCGCTCACGCAGACGCAGGCCGCGACGAACGAGATGCAGCGGGCGTCGTCCACGGCCTCGCGTCAGGCGGACGCCATCCTCGCCTCCACGCTCCAGGCGGGGGACGTGGGGGCCGACGCCGAGGCCATGCTGGGCCAGAGCATGGAGGGCCTGGAGGCCATCCGCGCGCAGGTGATGGAGATGGCCGGGCTCCTGCGCGGCCTGGACGGCCAGACGCGGCGGCTCTCCAGCGTCACCCTGGCGGTGAAGGACCTGGCGGACCAGTCCCACATGGTGGCGGTGAACGCGGCCATCGAGGCGGCGCGCGCGGGGGAGCACGGCAAGGGCTTCGCGGTGGTGGCCACGGAGATGCGGCGGCTCGCGCGGCAATCCGTCCGGGCGGCGGGGCAGGTGAGCGGCATCCTGGACACCGCGCACCAGTCGCTCCAGCACGTCGTGGAGCTCTCCCTGAAGGGCGCGGACCGGATGGCGCAGGACATCGAGGTGGTGCGCGCGTCCGGAGAGCGCCTGCGCGGCCTGTCCACCATGCTGCGCACCAGCACCGACGGGGTGCAGCAGGTTTCAGCGGCGGTGGCGCGGCAGGCCGCGGGCGTGGCGCAGATCTCCGGCGCGGTGGATGAGCTGTCCGCGATGATGAAGCAGACGCTGGGGCGGGTCGAGCAGACGACCACCGCCGCCCAGACACTTCGCGGGGTGACAGGCCGCGTCCAAGGCGTCATCGAGACCTACCAGGGCGCGGAAGGGGACGCGGCGCCCGGTGGCGGGGCGGCGCACCGCTCCTGACGCTTCCGGCGCTCGGGCTCGCGGCGCCTTCGAGCCACCGCGCGTCACAGGCTCGCGCCCGAGGCGACGCTCGGGCGCGAGGTGCTCCAGGGAGGGGCCCTACCGCCCGTCAATCAACGACGCCAGCCGGTCCTGAAGCCCGAGGTGGGCGGCGGCGCGCTCCAGCATCCGCCGCTCCTTGCGGTCGATGCGGCCGTCCACCAGCGCCATCTCCACGATGTTGCGCAGGAACACCTCCGCCTCGGGGCTGCCCTTCGTCGCCAGGCGGTCGAAGAGCTGGGGCCCCATGCTCAGCGCCAGCTCCACGTTGTCCCACGCCACGCCCCAGCGCTCCGAGCACAGCTTCAGCAGCTTGCGCTCCGCGGACGTCACCTCGCCGTCGGCGGCGGCGATGGCGGCCATCATGTACAGCAGGCGCTGCCGCTCCTGGACGTCCATCACCGCGTCCTCGGCTCGCGGCGCGGCCCGGCGCGGGGGGAGGGCCCGGAACCGCATGTCCTCGTCCGCGTTCCATGCCTCGAACGTGCGCGCCGCCGCGAGCACCCAGTCGCGCTCACCGGTGGCCAGCGGCGTGCCGCAGTATTCGCAGTCCGTGGCGGCGCTGTTCGTCAGGGGCGCGTTGCACTGCGGGCACCGGTCCGTGGACATGCCGTTGGCGGTGTTTGTCTTCGCGCCGTGCTTGCGCGTCAGCGTGAAGATGTGGCGCTGGGGCACGGTGGCCCGGGAGGAGGGCGGCTCCTTGATGGCCCCGATGCCCATGCGCGCGCTCCAGCGAATCTCCACGTGCGCCACGTCGTCGCCCCGTGGGTCCACCTGGAAGGCGCGCACGTCCGCGGAGCCCACGGCGCACTCCAGGAACATGCGGCGGCGGCCCTGCCGTCCCAGCGCCTCCAGCTCCGACTCCAGCCCCTGCACCAGGTCCGCCCGGGCCACCTTGGCCAGCGGCTTCATGTCCCGGCGGCTCTGCGCGTCAATCCACTTCCAGAACAGCAGCGACGCGCGGTCCTCCAGCATCTCCAGGTTGAGCGCCGGGTCGGCCTCGCGCGCCTGCATCAGCCCGTCCACCGTCTTGTGGTACGGCGCGTGCTCGATGCCCTGCGTGATTTCGGACAGCGTCCAGTCGTAGTTGCCAGAGTTCACCACCGCGCCGCAGAACTCGCAGCTGTTGGCCGCGCCGCCGTTGAAGGGCGCGCCGCAGTTGGGGCACTTGCCCTGGAACAGGTCCGCGCCGATGCGCGTCTGCGCCCCCGGCTTGCGCACGAAGGTCCAGACCTCCGTGAAGGCCTCGCTGGGAGCCTTGCGCGCGGCCTCGGTGGCCTGCGCGTCGGTGAAGGACACGGGCACGTCGGTGTCGCGCATCCGCGCGTGGACCCGGACGTGGATGCTGTCGAACCACGGGCTCTGGTCCAGGCCGATGAGCTGGAGGTCCAGCACCTCGAAGTCGGTGATGGCGTCCCGCACGCCCTGCGCGCGCATGAGCTCCAACTGGACGCCGAAGCGCTGGAAGGTGGCGTCCGACAGGAAGGGCCGCACCGGCGTCATGTCCCGGAGGAACCACGCCTGCTGCAGCTCCATGAACAGCCACTTCGTCTTCTCCAGCATCGGCTCCAGCGCGAAGGCGGGGTCCTTCAGCCGGAGGGCGCTCACCCAGCCCTGCACGTCACGCTGGGACACCTGGGTGCGCTGGTAGGCCTCGCGCTGCTCCAGGGCGCGCTTCGTGGTGGCGTCCGGGTGCAGGTTGCGGCGGTACAGCCAGTACACGACGCCGCCCACGCAGAGCATCGGCAGCATGACCTTGGGGTAGCGCCAGACGAGGCTGAAGAGCTGGTAGACGACCCAGAGCGCGACGCCGTCTCCGTCTCCGCCGCCGCGGCCACCGCCGCTGCCGGACGAGGGGCGGGAGTAGTGCTCGCCGCCACCGCCGCGGCCCAGGGCTTCGAGCGGGAGGAGGAGCGCCACGTAGGCGATGGCGGGCAGCCAGGGGGCCCACCGGGAGAGTCGGTGCGAGATGAAGCGCGGAGGCGTGGCCATGTCTCCCATGCTAACCGTTTCCGCCTTGCCAGACCCGGCTTCTGGCCGCACTCTGCCGCGGCCCGGCGCAGCCCGCCTGCACGGCCGGGAAAGGGGAGCGAACATGCCGGAATTCAAGGTCGACGCACGGGGTCCCATCGAAATCTGGACCATCGACGGTGAGAGCCGCCGCAACGCCATCAGCCGCGCCATGCTGAAGGAGCTGGGCGAGCTGGTGACCCGCGTGTCGTCGAGTCGGGACGTGCGCGCCGTCGTCATCACCGGCGCGGGCGACAAGGCCTTCTGCGCCGGCGCCGACCTGAAGGAGCGCGCCACCATGGCGGAGGACGAGGTCCGCGCCTTCCTGGAGGGCCTGCGCCGCACCTTCCGCGCGCTCGAGAAGAGCGACTGCGTCTTCATCGCCGCCATCAACGGCGCGGCCTTCGGGGGTGGCACGGAGCTGGCGCTCGCGTGTGACTTGCGCGTGGCGGCCCCGGCCGCGGAGCTGGGCCTCACCGAGGTGAAGCTGGGCATCATCCCCGGCGGTGGCGGCACGCAGCGCCTGGCGCGCCTGGTGGGGCCGGGCCGCGCCAAGGACCTCATCCTCACCGCCCGCCGCGTCAACGCCGCCGAGGCCTTCAGCGTGGGCCTGGTGAACCGGCTGGCGCCGGAGGGCCACCTGCTGGCCGTGGCGCACGGGGTGGCGGAGTCGGTGGTGGAGAACGCGCCCATCGCCGTGGCGACGGCCAAGCACGCCATCGACGAGGGCACGGGCCTGGAGCTGGACGACGCGCTGGCGCTGGAGCTGCGCAAGTACGAGGAGATCCTCAAGACGGAGGACCGGCTGGAGGGCCTGCGCGCCTTCGCGGAGAAGCGCGCCCCCGTCTACAAGGGCCGCTAGCCCGCACGAAAGAACTCGGGGACGGAAGGCCCGGTCCGCGCCGGTGCCCCGTCCCCGAAGGTTCATCACGTCATGGCCCGAAGGCCGCGCGCGCCGCTCAGGCGTTCGCGGTGCGCTCCTGGCCCAGGTTGACGTGCTGCTTGTTCATGTAGGCCGAGGCCTTGTCCTTCACGGTGGTCCGCAGCTCGGTGCCCGTCTTCGGCGCCATCAGCAGGGCCGCCACGCCACCCGCGGCCACGCCGAGGATGAAGATGCCCAGGCTGCCCAGGCCCGCGCGCGCCGGCTTGTAGGTCGTCAAGCCCACATGCCGCAGCACGTCATCCGGCTCGAAGTCATCCCAACGGTTCCGCGCCACGCGCGGCAGGTCATTGATGAGCTTATGGGCCAGCCACTTGCGGTACAGGTCGCTCCGGGCGATTCCCTTGGCCATCCACTTGCCTTTCTTCGCTGCGAACATGCGTCCCTCCTGGGCCCGATGGTTGCCGGGTGCGCATGACTCGCGAGCGCGCCCCCGTTACGCACCAAGGTAGGCAGGGGAGCCTGGAGCGGCATCCCCCGCGGGGACTGTTCTGTGCGGTGCGTCGTCTGCCTGTCACGCCGCGCCGGTCCCCTAGCGAGAAGGCAGCCAGCCGTAGCCCTTTCTGCTATGTGCCACGGGCCATGTCCCAAGACTCGAGACTGCTGGAGAAGATCGCCCAGGTGGAGAAGGGTGGCTCGCAGAAGTACCACGCGAAGAACACGGAGGCGGGCAAGCTCTTCGCCCGCGAGCGCATCCGCCTGCTGGTGGATGAAGGCTCCTTCGTGGAGGACGCGAAGCTCGCCAACAACCTGGACCCGGACCTGCCCTCGGATGGTGTCGTCATCGGCGTGGGCAAGGTGGCCGGGCGCACCGTGGCCATCATGGCCAACGACTCCACGGTGAAGGCCGGCAGCTGGGGCGCCCGCACGGTGGAGAAGATCCTCCGCATCCAGGAGACGGCCCGCGACCTGCGCTGCCCGCTGTTCTACCTGGTGGACTCCGCTGGCGCCCGCATCACCGACCAGGTGGAGATGTTCCCCGGGCGCCGGGGCGCCGGCCGCATCTTCTACAACGAGGTGCACATGTCCGGCTTCGTGCCGCAGGTGTGCCTGCTCTTCGGGCCGTCCGCCGCCGGTGGCGCGTACATCCCCGCGTTCTGCGACCTGGTCATCATGGTGGAAGGCAACGCCTCCATGTACCTGGGCAGCCCGCGCATGGCGGAGATGGTCATCGGCGAGAAGGTGACCCTGGAGGAGATGGGCGGCGCGAAGATGCACTGCTCCGTCTCCGGCGTCGGCGACGTGCTGGTGAAGACGGAGCAGGAGGCCATCGAGGCGGCGAAGAAGTACATCGGCTACTTCCCGGAGAACTTCTCCCAGACGCCGCCGCGCGCCGAGCCCAGGGCCCCCAAGGCCGGCGGCAAGAAGGTGGAGGAGATCGTCCCCGTCGACCAGAACAAGCCCTTCAACATGCATGAGCTCATCAACGAGCTCATCGACGAGGGCAGCTGGTTCGAGGTGAAGAAGCTCTTCGCCCAGGAGCTCGTCACCGGCCTGGCCCGCATCGACGGCCGCCCGGTGGGCATCGTCGCCAACCAGCCCAAGTACAAGGGCGGCGTGCTCTTCGTGGACAGCGCGGACAAGGCGGCCCGCTTCATCTGGCTGTGTGATGCCTTCAACATCCCGCTGCTCTACCTGGCGGACGTGCCGGGCTTCATGATTGGCACCAAGGTGGAGCGCGCGGGCATCATCCGCGCCGGCGCGAAGATGATCTCCGCCGTGTCCGAGGCCAGCGTGCCCCGCATCTGCGTGGTGGTCCGCAAGGCCTACGGCGCCGGCCTCTACGCCATGAGCGGCCCCGGCTTCGCCCCGGACGCCACCCTCGCGCTGCCCGGCGCGATGATCGCCGTCATGGGCCCGGAGGCGGCGGTGAACGCCGTCTACTACAACAAGATTCAAGAGCTGCCGGAGGCCGAGCGGCCCGCCTACGTCCAGAAGCTGCGCGACGAGTACAAGCAGGACGTGGACATCTACAAGCTGGCCAGCGAGCTCGTCATTGACGACATCGTCCCGGGTGACCGGCTGCGTCAAGAGCTCACCCAGCGCTACGGCGTCTACTCGCAGCGGCAGCAGCCCCGTGCGGAAAAGAAACACGGCGTCTATCCGGTTTGAGTAGGTAGCGTTACCCCACCTCCAAGGCCCGGGCTGCGCCTGGGCCGTCTGCTATAGATCCTGCTGACCATGGATTTTGACCTTCCTGAAAGCCATCGCGCCCTCCAGTCCTCCCTCCGTGACTTCTGCGAACGGCGGGTGAAGCCGTATGCCCGCGAGTGGGACAAGGACGAGAAGTTCCCCATGGAGGTCGTCCGGGAGCTGGGGCAGCTTGGAGTGATGGGCATGCTGGTCGCCGAGGAGTTCGGCGGAGCGGCCATGGACTCGCTCGCCGTGGCGGTGGCGGTGGAGGAGATCGCCCGCTACGACGGCTCGCTCGCGCTGACGGTGGCCAGCCACAACGGCCTGGGCACCAGCCACCTGCGCGTGTTCGGCTCGGACGCGCAGCGCCAGAAGTACCTGCCCAAGCTGGCCACGGGGGAGTACCTGGGCGCGTGGGGCCTGACGGAGCCGGGGTCCGGCTCGGATGCGTCGAGCATGAAGACCACGGCCGTGCGCAAGGGCGACGGCTGGGTGCTCAACGGCGCGAAGATGTTCATCACCCAGGGCACGGTGGGTGACGTGTTCGTGGTGCTGGCCGTCACCTCGCCGCAGAAGCGGCAGAAGGGCATCACCGCGTTCCTGCTGGAGAAGGGCCAGCCGGGCTTCAGCCAGCGCGCCATCCACGGGAAGCTGGGCATGCGCTCGTCGGACACCGCCGAGCTCATCCTGGAGAACGTGGAGCTGCCGGACTCGGCGCGCGTGGGCGAGCTGGACCACGGCTTCATCGACACGATGAAGATCCTGGACCGCGGCCGCATCACCATCGGCGCGCTGGCGGTGGGCCTGGGCCGGGGCGCCCTGGAGGAGTCCATTGGCTACTCGCGCGAGCGCACCGCGTTCGGCCAGCCCATCAGCGAGTTTCAGGGCCTGCGCTGGATGATGGCGGACATGAAGACGGAGCTGGACGCCGCCCGGCTGCTGGTCTACCGCGCGGCGAAGCTGGCCGACGAGGGCAAGCCCTATTCGCGGGAGGCCTCCATGGGGAAGCTGTTCGCCTCCGAGGCGGCCATGCGGGCGTGCAACAAGGCCGTGCAGATCCACGGGGGGTACGGTTACACCCGCGAGTTCCCCGTCGAGCGGTACCTGCGCGACGCCAAGCTGTGTGAGATCGGCGAGGGCACCAGCGAGATCCAGCGTACAATCATCGCCCGAGAAACCTTCAAAGGGGCTTGATGGACACCGCGCGGCTGGAAGGCCTCGGGCTGCAGTTGCGGGAGGACGCGGCCGGCACCGAGGCGGTGCTGGACCTGGAGTCGTCCCCGCTGGTCAATCCCGTCACCCGGGCGTTCATCCCGGAGGTGACCTTCCAGGTGATGGGGGACCGGCTCATCCCCATCGCGCCGCCCGCCGTGGTGGGGCTGGCGCCCATCCTGGTGGGCGCGCTCAGCGACGTGGCCGACATCGAGGCGCTGCTCGCGGACGCGTTCAACGAGCACATCTTCCACGTCCAGCGCCGCTCGGCGGAGCTCCAGGTGCTGGGGCTGACGCCGCGCGTGGAGCCGGAGACGCTGGAGCTGGCCACGGACGTGGTGGACGGGGAGTTGGTCGTCACGCTGGTGTCGGACCGGCTGGGCAACTTTCGCGTGGCCCGCGTGGCCCGCGGAAAGGAAGACCTCCCCACGGGCAGCGGCCACACGCTGGAGCTGTCGGAGTTCCGCGAGCGCGCGGCGCTGACGGGCTACCTGGTCGCGCTCTTTGGAGAGCCGGCGAGCCGCCCGCAGGCCGCGCCCGTGGGCGCCGGGCTGGTGCGCTTCTCCGACATCGTGGAGAAGTTCGGCGCGGAGGCGTTGGTGCCTCCTCGCAGCAGCCTGGAGCTGCTGGCGCAGTTGCAGGTGGAGGGCCGTCCGTACCGCTTCGCCGCCGCGAGGGTGGCGGGCCGCACCTTCCGGGGACTGCTGGCGGGTCCCCAGGGGAAGGAGTGGGCGGGGCGGTTCGAACTGGATGAGTTTCCAGGCATCGTGCGGATGGTGGCGGACCTGCTGAAGGTCCCTCCCGCGGCCGTGAGGCTGGTGGGCCCGGACGCGCCTCAGGAGTGATGCGTTGAGTGGTGCGGACAAGATGAGCCCGTCCGAGCGGGTTCAGTTGCTGGAGTCGCGGCTGGGGTTGAGCTTCTCCCGGATGGAGACGGCGCTGGAGGCCCTGACGCACAAGACGTACGTCAACGAGACGCGGGACAAGGAGCTGAAGGACAACCAGCGCCTGGAGTTCCTGGGCGACTCGGTGGTCAACCTGGCCGTCAGCCACCGGTTGATGGCGCGCTGCCCGGGCCTGCCCGAAGGCGACCTGACCAAGATGCGCGCCCGCGTCGTCAACGAGGACGGCCTGGCCCGCGTGGCCCGGACCATTCCGCTGGGTGACCTGCTGCTGCTGGGCCGGGGCGAGCTCCTGTCCGGCGGCCGGGAGAAGAACTCCGTCCTGGCGGACGCCCTGGAGGCCGTCTTCGGCGCGGTGTTCCTCACCAGCGGGCTGGACGCCGCGGTGGCGCTGGTGGACCGGTACTTCGCGGACCTGCTGGACGAGGTCTCCAACGGCCAGGGACGGCTCGACTACAAGACGCTGCTCCAGGAGCTGGCCCATGAGCGGCTCAAGCTCCAGCCCCGCTACCGCGTGGTCTCCGAGTCCGGTCCGGAACACTCCAAGGTGTTCGAGGTGGAGCTGATGCTGGGGGACACGGCCTTCGCCCGGGCCTCCGGCCGCAGCAAGAAGGAGGCGGAGCAGTCCGCCGCGCAGGCGACGCTGGAGAAGCTGCGGGAAGACGCCACGTGTCCCACCTCCCCCCCGC
>NZ_JAAIYB010000213.1 GCF_010894475.1 Myxococcus vastator | reverse complement strand
CTGCTCCACCAGGTGCTCGTGGACCAGTCGTTCAATCTTCGATTCCAGCGTCGCAGGGGTTTTCGTGTGCATCCGCCACGGGTTGCACACCGCGACGACGGCCTCAACACTACCCCTGAACGGTTACGGGGTGGACAGCCGCCCTTTAGAAGGGGCCGGGCGGGTTGAGGACACACTCAACCTGCTCGGCCACGCAGGTCGCAAGGTCGCCGAGGGCATGGCGCTCGTGCTCGGCACCGACGTCGAGGAGGTGTGCCAGCAGGCCAATGCGCCGTTGCTGATGGCCAGCAGCATCAAGGCCGGCCTCGACATCGACTGGAGTGCGCCCGACGCGAAGGTCGACGCACTCAATCGCCTGTGCCGTCAGCTTGACCGCCTCATGGCCTGGGTGGCTAAGCAGTCGAAGTCGTGCGTCGCCGCTCCGCTGACGCGCTACATCGAAGCGCTCGCGCAGGTGCGCGAACAGGACCTGGAGGCGCGCCCCGAGGGTGGCGTGCAGATTCGACAGGGCGTGGCGGCCGACAGGAGCATCTCCATTGAAGACCCGGACATGCGCCACGGGCGTAAGAGCAAGAGCAAGCGCTTCAATGGCTACAAGCAGCACGTCGGCATCGACCTCGACACCGAGTTGGTGGTGGCCTGCGCCGTGACACCCGCCAACCGACCCGAAGAGGAGGCGACGGATGCACTGCAGGAAGACATGGCCCACCAAAACCTCTTTCCCGACGTCCTGCTCGTCGACAGGGCGTACCTCAACAGCACGATGGCCGAGGACGTGCTGGCGAGCGGCGGCGACCTCGTCTGCCGTCCGTGGCGAGGCGCCGGCGCGAAGCCTGGACTCTTCGGCAAGCGCGACTTCAAAGTGAACATCCGCGACGGTACCCTCACGTGCCCTGCTGGTGAGGTGGAGCCCTTTGAGCCCGGTGCCGTCGTGCACTTCGACCCGGACGCCTGCGGGCCGTGCAAGCTGCGCCCCAGTTGTACCCAGGCCGCGTCCGGCAAGGGGCGCAGCGTCACGATGGGCGATGACGAGCGGCTCCAGCAGCGCCTTCGCTCACGTCTGCAGTCGCGCGCGGGTCGCGCACAACTCCGCGAGCGTGTCGGCGTCGAGCATTGCTTGGCACATCTCGCCAACCGCCAGGGCCCGAAGGCCCGTTACCGAGGCACGCGCCGCAACCTCTTTGACCTCAGGCGACTCGCGGTCGTCCAAAACCTTGAGGTCGCCGCGCGCCACCACCTCGCGGCGTGACCTAACCTGTTCGGCGCTCTAGACCTGCGTTGGAAGAACCAAGACGCTACGCAGCGCGGCGCTCGTACCGAGCTTCACGCCGTGGGGACGGTCCCGCCATCGATGACGAACTCCGTCCCCGTCACCGAGCCCGCGCGCGGAGAGGCGACGAAGGCGATGAGGTCGGCCACCTCGCGAGGTTTCGCCGGACGCCCCACAGGGATGCCACCCAGTGACTTCATGACGAGCTGCTTGCCGCCCTCGTAGTCAGTGCCCGCCTGCTTCGCCAGACGCTCGACGAGGTGCACGGCGGCCTCTGTCTCGACCCAGCCTGGCGAGACGCGCACCACGCGCACGCCTTGAGGCGTCACCTCTTTCGACAGCGCCTTGCTGTACGTGGAGAGCGCCGCCTTCGCCGCCGCGTACGCCGTCGTGGACTCGGGCAGCGGCAGCTCATGCTGAATCGAGGTGACGTGGATGATGACGCCGGAGCCCTGCGCGAGCATCGTCGGCAACAACGCGCGGTCGAGCCGCACGGCCGGCATGAGGTTCAGGTTCAGCTCTTTCTGCCATTCGTCGTCCGTGAGTGCCGCGAAGCCGCCACCCGGGGCGGAGGAGCCTCCCAGCACATGCACGAGGAGGTCGATGCCTCCGAGGTGCGCAATGGACTGCAGGGCGACCTCTGCGCAGCCCGTCGCCGTCGTCACGTCAGCCGCGACATAGTGGACGTCCTGCGTGTCGCTCGGCACCGTGCGCGCCGTGGCGACGACGCGTACGCCAGCCTCGACCAGCGCCGTGACGACAGCCGCCCCGACGCCTTTGGTCCCACCCGTGACGAGCGCCCGTCGGCCCTTCAATTCGAGGTCGAAGCTCATGAACCAATCTCCAAGCGCGTGATGAGGTGGCCAGCGACGGTGAACGCGAACCGAAGCTGCGCCGGGCTGCCAGGGAAGTTGCCGCTCACCTGCGCGGTCACGGTCGTGCGCGCTCCAGCAGCGTCCGCGGCCTGCGGGTCGGTGGTCTCGCTAGAGAAGAAGCTCGCGATGGGCGCGGGCAGTTTCAAAGAAGCAGCGTGATGGGTTGGCATGGCCATCTCAGTAATGGCGAGGTATCTTTTTCACAAGAACGCACGAAAAAGTGGGGTACCTACTTTTGGGTAAGCATGACCAACACACGCCCGTGACGGCGGCCAGCGGCATCGAAGGCGCCATCCAAATGCTCGAAGGCCGCTGGAAGCTGGTCATCCTCTTCCACCTCTTCGGCGGGAAGAAGCTGCGCTTCTCCGACCTTGAGCGCGCCATCCCCGCCATCTCGCAGAAGATGCTCATCCAGCAGCTCCGGCAACTGGAGCACGACGGCATCGTCGCGCGCATCGTGCACGCCCAGGTACCACCGAAGGTCGAGTACCACCTGACGGACTGGGGCCAGTCTCTGTGCCCAGCCCTCGACGAATTGCTGACCTGGGCAGAAAGACGGCCCACGCTGAAGCGTGAAGGGAAGTCCTCGAAGGCCTAGGCGTCACCCACCGCGCAACGTCTCCAGCGCTCGCTGGAAGTCCTCGGGCAGTGGCGCTTCGACTCGAACAGGCTGACCCGTAGCAGGGCTCGGCAGCTCCAGGGTGAAGGCATGCAGCGCCTGCCGGCCCAGCGCCCGCGCCGCGGCATGCGTGCGTGCCGCCTCGCTCCCGTAGAGTGAATCCGCCAGCACGGGGAACCCGGCCTCGGAGAGCTGCACGCGAATCTGGTGCGTGCGGCCCGTGTCCAGGTCGACCTCCAGCAGCGCGGCCTCCGCGAAGCGCTCACGGACCTCGAACGACAGCGCCGCCCGGCGCGCGGAGGGCACGCGCGTGGTGAAGCGCCGAGGGTCCACCGGGTCTCTGGCATAGGGCCCTTCCAGACGGCCCCTCGACGGCGGCTGACCCAGCACCAGCGTCCAGTAGCGCTTGTCCACGCGCTTCTCCTGGAAGGAGCGCAGGAGCGCCGCGGCGGCTTCATCCGTGCGCGCGAAGGCCAGGCAGCCACTCGTCTCCCGGTCCAGGCGGTGCACCACCCCAGGCCAGGCCAGGCCCTCCACGTCGAAGGGCGGCCGCTGCGCGGCGAGCAGCCCCACCACGGAGGCCGCGCGGCCTTCCGGCTCCACCACGAGGCCCGGGGGCTTGTTCACGATGACCAGGGCCGCATCGTCATGAAGCACCGGCAGCACCGGCCCTTCAGCGGAGGCCACCGGCGCGGCGCGAGGCTCCGGCCTTTCGAGCTCAATCTCCTCACCGCCCCACAGCTTGCGCGTGGGCTGGCACTGCTTGCCCCGGATGCGGACCGCGCCCGAATCAATCAACGCACGGGCCCGCTCCAGGTTGAGTCCTGGGACCTGCTTCGACAGGAAGCGGTCGAGCCGCTCGCCAGCGGCCTCACGAGGAACCTGGACCTTCTGCTGTGCCATGCGCTCCCCGTCCCTCAACCCAGGGGACGAGTCAACGGCCTTGGAGGGAGTCCCCTGTCTTGCGGACGGCGAGGGCGGCCCGGAAGATGGCGGAGAAGCGACCCGGCCCATTTCCGTGAATCCGACCTGCCCCACATGCCATACGCCCCACCCTGGCGCCGAGGCGGGCCCACGAGACACCTGCGCCGCCTGCGGTGCGGACCTCACGCAAGGCGCGCGGACGCGAGGCACGCCGCCGGAGCCGGACCTCACGGGTGAAGTCCTGGCGGGCTTCCAGCTGAGCTCCCGCCTGGGCACGGACGACACGGGCCGGCTGTACGCGGCGGAAGGCCATGTGGGTCCGTGCGTGGTGAAGGTGATGGCTTCCGCAGTGACAGCGGACGCGGAGGCGCGGGCGCGCTTCCACCGTGAGGCGGAGACCCTGCGGAGCCTCCGCCACCCGGGCATCGTCCGCGTCCTGGCGGTGGGCGAGGAACGCGGCCACTGCTGGTACGCCCTGGAGCCCATGATGGCGCCCGACCTGGAGACGCGGCTGGACCGGGTGAACGCCCTGCCCTTCCAAGAGGTGGAGCAACTGGCGCTGCGGCTGCTCGACGCGCTCGGCGCCGCGCACGAAACAGGGCTCGTCCACGGAGACGTGCGGCCCCAGAACATCCTGCTCACGAAGGACGGGGCGATGCTGACGAACTTCGGCCTGTCGCTCGTGCCTCCAGGTGCGCATGACTACCAGGCCCCCGAGCAACGACAGTGGGGCCGCGCCGTCCCGCAGTCGGACCTGCATGCGCTGGGACGCGTCCTGCACGAGGCGCTCACGGGCGGCCCGCCTGAGACGCAGCCACTGCCCGTGGGCGTGCCCCGGCACCTGCGCCGGCTGCTGAGAGGCCTGCTCTCGGAGGCCATCCAGGACCGGCCCGACAGCGCCCTCTCCGCGCGGCGGCTGCTGACCCAGCGTGTGCCGCTGGGCCCATTGGCCGTGGGCGTCGCGGCGCTGCTGGCGCTGGTGATGTACCTGCTGCTGCGCGCGGCGTGAGCGCCTCCCGCTCAGAGGCCCTGGAGCTGGTCGCTGGACATCCGGCGCTTGGGCTTGCGGCGGATGAAGCGGTTCGCGTCGCCGCGCCGGTAGCAGGTGATGAGGCGCTCCTCGTCATTGAGCAGGACAATCCACCCACGCGCCTGCCGCGCCACCTCCAGGCTCCGCCAGGCCCGAGGCAGCTCCCGCTCCAGCACCGTGACGTGCGTCATGCCCGTCGCCCGGGTCCGGATGCCAAACTCCAGGATGAAGTCGAGCACCTCGTCACGAAGCTGCCGAAGCGAGCTGCGCTCGACGAAGTGACGCGTGGCGGAAAACCCAGGGGAGACGGGCGGACGGCAAACGGTCATGGCGTGGACCTCGTGTTGCCAGGAGGCCATTACACATGCCGTTCCAACGCTTCATTCCCAAGATTCCGCGCACTTGGTCGGCTCCAGCACGGCGGACGAATGACATTCCGTCAATTCCCGTGCAGGCGTGTGACACCCAGGCGCGGACGCTCCGGCGTCGGCCCTCCCTGGCCGCTCCGGACACATGGTGTAGAAGGCCCGCCATGCGTTCCGTGCCGAAGCCGTCCCCCGGTGAGTTGCTCAAGGATGCCACCCGCGCCTACGTACGCGGATATCGCACGGCGTCCCTCTGCGCCGGCATCACCCAGGGAGGCGTGCACCACGTTGAAGCGCTGCGGAGCAAGGGCGCGCCGCCTTCCGACAGCGCCCTCTTCGCGCTGGGCGAGCTGACGCCGGTCTTCACGGGGGCCCTCCTCGCGTTGCTCGTGGACCAGGGCAAGGCCCGGCTCGACATGCCCCTGTCCGAGGTGATTCCCCGGTCGCTGCTCGCGGATGCCACCGCGGGCCGCATCACCCTGGAGCAGCTGGCGACCCACACCTCGGGAATGCCCCACCTGCCGCCCAACCTGGAGCAGGGCGCGCAGACGATGGACGACCCCTTCGGCCATTACGACGCGAGACTCTTTGGAGAGTTCCTCCGGACCTATCAGCCGCAGTGGCCGCCGCCGCGCCGCCATGCGCCCTCCATCCTGGGCATGGGCGTGCTGGGCCACGCCCTCTCCCGGCGCGCGGGGCTCAACTACGGACACGCGTTGAGGGACCTGCTCTTCAAGCCCCTGGGCATGGCCGACACCACGCTGCGCCTGTCCGAGGAACAGGCCCCGCGCCTGACGCCCGGCCACACCGCGCGAGGCAAACCGGTCCCCCCATGGACCTTCCCCGCCCTGCCGGGAGCGGGCGCCGCCTACTCCACCGCGCCCGACCTGCTCCGCTTCCTCGACGCGAACCTCGGACGGGGCGACGTGGGCGTCGCGCGCGCCCTGCAATTGACGCATGTGCCGCGCGCGGAGGCGAACCCTGGGAAGGTGGGGCTCGGGTGGAGCGTGACGCAGGTGCGTGGGCAGCCCGTGGTGTGGCGCGCGTCCGTCATCCGGGGCTACACCGGCTTCATCGGCTTCGCCGCCGGGGCGGACGCGGGCGTGGTGCTGCTGGCGAACCAGGGCTGGTCCTTCTTCTCCGCGCTCCGCGGGCGCATCCCCCTGCAAGCCCCTGGGCTGGAGCTGCTCTCCCGACTCCTCCCCGAATGAGCGCGTCAGGGAGGCGCTGTCCGCCTTCACGGGAGAGGAACCGGGGCGCGCGAGCTCAGGGCAGGCGGCGCAGGGGCAGCAGGGCCCGGAGACGCGCGTCCCGCAGGAAGAGGCCCGCCCAGGCGCAAACGCCCACGAGGATGGGGGCGATGAACGGCTCGGACAGACGCACGTGCGTCGCGGTGGCGCCGCCGAGGTAGCCCGTGACGAGGATGGCGCCCAGCACGGCCGTCCGCGGCACCGCGTAGAGCACCATGCAGAGGAGCTCGGTGATGCCAATGGCCAGCAACACCGAGCCAGGGTAGCCAGACTTCTCGAATCCCTGGATGACTTCGGGTGACTGGCCCAGCTTCATCGACGCGCTGAAGGTCAGCATGGCAACGACGAGTCCAGTGAAGACGCGTCCCAGCCAGAGCATCCAGCCCTTGGCGGCGGGAGCGGACTGCGTGGAGGCCGGGGAGACGGCGGCGGAGGAAGGACTCGACATGAGAGAGACGTCCTGGGTGGAAGTGGGACCTGGAAGCCTCGCCGTTCTAACGGCCCCCCACGCTTCTCCACAAGGAATAGCGCGTGACGTTGACGGCGCGGTGGGCCGCGCGCTCCAATGGCCATCATCGGGGGTCGTTCCATGACGGTGCTGAACGAATTGCGCAGGCGCATTGACTCACGCTTTCCACTCACCGCCTATCCAAACCCAGCGCCACGCGCATTCCAGCCCACCGCCCTGCTGGCGTTCGCCACCCGGGTAACGGATGCCTATGCGGCCGACGCGCGGCACCTCGATGAGGAATGCAGCGCCTCCTGGCGCGCGCTGCGGGCCCATGCCTTCGACGTCTACGAAGCCGTCCGGCCCTGTCTGTCCATTCGCTATTCGACGCGCACCGTCTACTCAGGCCCGGAGGACATCGTCGCGGACCTGAACCGGGGGCAGCTCGAAATCAACACCGAGCACTGCGAGCACCCCTTGTGGACGCCGGAGGAGAACTGCGTCTTCCGCATCGTTCATGACGTGATTCCACATGCCATGTACGTGCGGCCCTTCTCGCTGGAAGGAGAAGTGCTCGCCTTCCATGACCACGTCCGCCGGGCACCCGCGGAGGCGAAGCTGGCGCTGTTCACGGAAATCTTCGGCTATGCCGCCATCCGCTACTCCACCGGCGTGTATCCGGAGACGCAGAAGTGCATTGTCTTCCCGGAGCTGCTCGCGGACTACGAAGCGGGCTTCCTCCCGACCACGGGCAATCCCTCCACGTCCCCCGAGGCGTAAGCCCTTCGCACGTCAGCGCCGGGTCGTCTTCTTGCGCGCGGTCCGCGCCGCCGCCGTGTTGCGCACGAACTGCTTGCCACGCCGGGTCCCCTCGCGCTTCTTGCGCTCCGTCGCGCGCTTCTGTGCGGGGCTCAACTGCGCCCAGGCTTGCTTGGGCAGGTAGCGGGACGTGGTGCCACCTTTGCGCGCGCGGGCGTCACCTTCCTGCGTCTGCCATTCCTCCTGCGTCCAGGACGTGAGTGACTTCTGCGTTCCGCCACGGCCGCCCCGGTAGCCCCCACCGGCCTTCTTGTATTCCGCCGCCACGAGCTGCGCCTTGCGTGCGCTCCACTCCCCCGCCTCGCCCCCCTTGCTGCCTCGGAGGATGCGCGCCTTGATGCGCTCGCGCAGCGCCGGCTCCGTGTACCGGCCCGGGGAAGCCGCCTTCCGAGCGGTGGACCGGGAGGCCGTCCCCGTCTTTCGGGGGGTGCTACGGCCACGCGACGACGTGCGGGCCGTCTTCGCGGCAGGGGTGCGTGAGCGCTTCCGGGTGGCCATGTCGTCCTCCTCGCGGGCCGGATACCCACTCAGGGTGGGAGCGGCGCGCGCCATCCGCAAGCGAGGCGACCCCTGGGTCCCCCCGGCCGCCTCCAGCCAATGAGTCACCCGTGACACAGTGACTCAGGCCTTCACCCCGCAGCGACCGTCGACGCACTGCGACACAGAGGACCACGGCGCAAATCAATGCATCGCGTCGTGAGCTTTTGACGCAATACAGCAGAGGTATGTGACAACCGACCTCACTCGTTTTGCCGATAATGCATGAGGCGCCTTGATCTTGGTCTGTGATTGGCCTACGCGTTGATTCGCGGGTCAATCTGCAGTGGGCCCGTCCCCCGAACAGGAGCCCCTCCTCATGCGAAACGCTGTCCGGACACTGGTTCTGGCTGTCGCGGCACTCGGCTTGTGGGCGCAACCCGCGCTCGCGAACACGCAAACGAAGACCCGCTATCCCATCGTGCTGGCGCACGGCATGGCGGGCTTCGATTCGCTGTTTGGCGTCTACGACTACTTCTACGGCATTGGCTCCGACCTGCGCTCGGGCGGGGCGACGGTGTACGTGACGAGCGTTCCGCAGTTCAACACCACGGAGCAGCGCGGCGAGGCGCTGCTGGCGCAGGTGAAGGACATCGTCGCGCGCTCGGGCAAGGGCAAGGTGAACCTCATTGGCCACAGCCACGGCGGCATGGACGTGCGCTACGTGGCGGCGGTGCGCCCGGACCTGGTGGCGTCCGTGACGACGGTGGGCTCGCCGCACAAGGGCGCGGACCTGGCGGACTACCTGCGCGGCAACCTCCGGGGCGGCTCCTTCACGGAGAGCGTGCTGGCCTACTTCGCCAACAACCTGGGCACCGTCCTGGGGCTGCTGTCGGGCAAGACGAATCCGCAGGACGCCATTGGCGCGCTGGCGGCGCTGAGCAAGTCCGGCACGGCGGCGTTCAACCAGAAGTACCCGGCGGGCATCCCCTCCAGCAGCTGTGGCCAGGGCGCCGCGACGGGCACGCAGGGCCAGCGCTACTACTCCTGGTCCGGCACGGACCCCTTCACCAACCTGTTCGACGCGTCCGACTACCCGATGAAGCTGAGCTCGTTCTTCTACAGCGAGGCGAACGACGGCCTGGTCGGCCGGTGCAGCTCGCACTTCGGCACGGTGCTGCGTGACAACTACGACATGAACCACCTGGACGAGGTGAACCAGGTGCTGGGCCTCACCGCCTTCTTCACCAACCCGAAGACGGTGTTCCGCAACCACGCCAACCGCCTGAAGGGGCTCGGCCTCTAAACGGCCGCGCGCGAAGGAACGCCATGAAGAGCCGCGCCGTCATTCCCGTCGCCGCGCTGTGCGCCCTGCTGGGTGCGGGCGTGTTCTCATGGTGGAAGGCCCGGGCGACGCCGATGCCGCCCGGGCCCGCTGTCACCGCTGGCGCACCGCCAGCGGCCTCCGCGCCGCGCGTGGGGGTGCCGGCGCCGCGACGCGCAGGGCCCACCGCGACGCCTGCAGCGGCCGCGTCCCCCGCCACCGCCCTGCCCCCCATGCCGGGCTCGCTCCAGGACACGGAGGAGGACGGCTCGGCGCAGGTGGATGCGTCGGGCCACCTGGTGGTTTCGCCGGACCTGCGCCGCCTGTTCGACTACTACCTGTCCGCGATGGGCGAGGAGGCGCTGCCCCTCATCCGCGAGCGCATCCTCGCCTCGCTGCGGGCGAAGAACCTGCCAGCCGCGGCGATGGACGAAGCCGTGCGACTGCTGGATGACTACCTGGCGTATCGCGACGCGGCGCGCACGTTCGCGGCGAACCAACGCGGCGCGGAGCTGGACCTGAGCGCGAGGCTGGAGTCCCTGCGCGAGCTGCGCCGCGAGCACCTGGGCGCCTGGGCGGACGGACTCTTTGGTGACGAGGAGCGGGTGGACGCGGTGTCGGTGGAGCGGATGAAGCTCCAGCAGGACACCACGCTGACGCCCGAGGAGCGCGAGCGCCGCATCGCCGCGCTGGAGGAGCAGCTCCCCGCGGACTACCGCGCCAGCCGCGACGAGGCGCTGCGCCCCTTGCAGCAGCAAGCGGTGGAGCGGGAGCTGGTGGAGTCCGGAGCGACGGCCGAGGACCTGCGCCAGCACCGGCTGGCCACCGTGGGCCCGGAGGCCACCGAGCGGCTGGAGGCCATGGACCGCGAGGAGGCCGAGTGGGCGCGGCGGCTGGCGGAGTTCCGGGCCCGGCGGGAGGCCCTGGGCCAGTCGGAGCCGGACCCCGCCGCGCGCCAGGCCGCCGTGCAGCGGCTGCTGATCGACTCCTTCACCCCGGAGGAGCGCCTGCGGGTGGAGGCCCTGGACGCCATCGACGCGGCGGCCAAGGCCCCCTGAGCCTCACCGCGCCGAGGCGTGAGCGAGCCGGGGCTCATTTCCCAGGAAAGGTGTCGTACTCCACGAGGCCCGGTGTGACGTCGTAGTAGTCCCCCTTGCTGCCCAGGTAGATGTGCGCCTTCTCGCGGATACCGGTGGGCGACTCCAACGTCCCGGCGCAAATCGACATCTTCGCGGAAGGCGCTTCATCGAACAGCACACTGGAGCCGCACTCGACGCAGAAGCCGCGCCGCACCGTGGGAGAGACCGTGTGCCATTTGAGGCCTTGCGCCTCCGTGAGCCGGAAGCCCTCCCGGTCCACGGCCGCGTAGGCGCCGACGTGCCCATGCCATTTGCGGCACTTCGAGCAATGGCAGTACGTCACCGCCGTCAAAGGCGCGCTCACCTCATACCGTACCGCTCCGCAAAAGCAGCCACCTGTGTTCATGCGCACGTTCTACAACACGCCGCAGCGAACGAGCGCATGCAATCCATCAGCGAGGTTCAATCGTCATCATCATCGTCGTCCTCGTAGTCGCCGCCCAGGAAGCCCGCGGCATGCTCCGGCGACGGCACGTTGAAGGTGCAGGTCAGCTCACTGCCATCCCTGTAATGATAGACATAGCGACCCGCGGCGAAGTCTTCATTCACAGCGTCAAAGGTCACCGAGCCCCCCACCGGCACGCCCGTCGTTTCGGGAAAGCCCGTCGTCGAGCGTGTCGCCACGTTGACGAGCCAATCCACCACCAGCGAGTCCGCCGCCGGGACCAGCCGTTGCGCGTCCTCGTTGGACAACGCCACCGTCACCGGCGAGCCGCCGACGACGGCCCCATCCACGAGCCGGATGTCCACGCCGAACCGCACCAGGCCCGCGGCGCCCTTGGGGTCGTAGCTCAGGTCAATCCAGGTTCCTCGCACCCCATTCCGGCTGTACCCGTCGCGATTCCACCGGGACATCTCTCCATCGATGGGCCACTTCACAGTGGCGCCCAGGTGAGTGCCCTGGCATTCCCCCGTGGCTTCGGTACCACAAGCCGTGGTGAGCAGAGCGCTGACAAGGATTGGAATGACGACCCGCAGAGAATGAAGAGGCATGGGCACCACTATAGATGCAACCGCCAGTCCTTTCGAAAAGCAGCCTCCCACGGACGTCATCCATCCAGCATGACGCGTTGCAGTCCAGAGACCGCAAGGGATTGAACCTCACGGTTCGTCCCCACCGGCATGCTCCGAGCCCCGGAAGGCACGGGCGCCCGGCGCGCCGTGGGTGAGTTCGCGCGCGAATCCTGAGATAGTCGCGCCCGTATGAAAATCTGGGTCGATGCCGATGCCTGCCCGGGCCCTGTCCGGGACATCATCCTCCGTGCTGGCCAGCGCGTGAAGGTCCACTCCGTCTTCGTGGCCAACCGCGCGCTCTCCCTGCCCCGGCTGGCCTATGTCTCCAGCGTGCAGGTGGGCGCGGGCCTCGACGTCGCGGACCAGCACATCGCCCAGCAGGCGCAGCCGGGGGACCTCGCCGTCACCCAGGACATTCCGCTCGCCGCGCTGCTGGTGCCCAAGGGCGTCGTGGTGCTGGACCCGCGCGGAGAGGTCTTCACCGAGGAGAACGTCGCCGAGCGGCTCTCCGTCCGGAACTTCATGCAGGAGCTTCGGGAGAGCGGCGTGACGACCGGAGGCCCGGACGGCTACTCGGCGCAGGACCGGCAACAGTTCGCCGCCGCCCTGGACCGGGAGTTGACTCGGCTGGTGAAGGCGGAGCCGAAGTAAAATTTGTCCAATCCCTCCGGGCGCGGCGGAGGCATCCTCCTGGCATTCACCCCCACCCAGGAAGGTGCTCCATGAACGACAAGAACCCGTCCTCCTCCGCCGCGACGCTCCCTGAAGGCCCCCGCCTCTCCCTGGCCCTGGTGCTGAAGGACGCGTCCGCGGCGCTCGACTTCTACACAAGGGCCTTCGGCGCGAAGGAGAAGTACCGGCTCACCGAGCCGAGCGGGCGCGTGGGCCACGCGGAGATGGACCTGGGCGGCGTGACGCTGATGGTCGCGGACGAATACCCCGAGTACGGCATCGTGGGCCCCCAGAGCCGCGGAGGCACGACGTGCTCGCTGAACCTCCGGGTGGAGGACGTGGACGCCGCCGCCCAGCGCGCCATCGACGCGGGCGCCACCCTGGAGCGCCCCATCCAGAACGAGTTCTACGGCGAACGCGCTGCGCACCTGAGAGACCCGTTTGGCCATCGCTGGGCCCTCAACGCCCGCATCGAGGAGGTCTCCCCCGAGGAGATGCAGCGCCGCTTCACGCGGATGTGCCAGGGCTGAGGCCCCGGCCTCCTTGCCCAGCGAGACTGTAGAGCCTGGAACGCCCGGCCCTGGGTGAACGCGTACACCCCTGGCCGCGCCAGGGCTTCGGGATTAGGTGGAGGCCATGCCTACCCTCGTCCTCATCCGGCACGGTCAGTCGCTGTGGAATCAAGAGAACCGCTTCACCGGCCTCGTCGACGTCCCCCTCACCGACCAGGGCCGCCAGGAGGCCCGGCGCGCGGCGGAGGCGCTGCGCGGGATGAAGTTCGACGTCGCCTATACGTCGGCGCTCACCCGGGCGCAGGAGACGCTGTCCATCCTCCTGGACACGCTGGGACAGCAGGTCCCCACCATCCGGGACGCCGCCCTCAACGAGCGCAGCTACGGCGACCTGCAGGGGCTCGACAAGGCGGATGCCGCGAAGCGCTGGGGGGACGCGCAAATCAAGGCGTGGCGCCGCTCCTTCGACGTGCCGCCCCCCAACGGCGAGTCCCTGGAGATGACGGCGAAGCGCGTGTTGCCCTTCTATGAGCGCGCCATCGCCGGGGACCTGCGCCAGGGGAAGAACGTGCTCGTCGTGGCCCACGGCAACTCCAACCGCTCCCTGGTGATGAAGCTGGACCAGCTCACGGGGGAGCAGGTGGTGGGGCTGGAGCTGGCCACCGGGGTGCCGCTCGTCTACGAGCTGTCGCCGGATGGTGAGGTACTGTCCAAGCGCACCGCGTCCCCCTGACGCCTGCGAGGGCACAGGGGGGCTACGCTGCACGCCCTACCGTTTCCGGTTGAATGCAACCGGCCCCGGCGCGTCAGACTGTTCGAGCACACGAAAGGACGCTCCTCATGAAGGCCCTGATCACCTCCCTCGCTCTCCTCTTCGCCCTTCCCGCCCTGGATGCC
>NZ_JAAIYB010000212.1 GCF_010894475.1 Myxococcus vastator | reverse complement strand
GAGGGGAAGGGGGGGCTCCAGCGGCGGCGTCATCTCTTAAGTCAGCGTAGCGGGAAGCGAAAGCCGGATGCCAACGCGGCCTTGAAAAGCCGCGGGCGCGACTTGCGCGCGGACGTGATGGTGGGCCCGTGATAAGAAGTCAGCGGACGGGAGGATTTCGAAGCTGACCACCGGACAGGAATGGCTGGTTGACGCCAGCGGCTGCGTGCCTGGCAGCCTCAAGGACGCGGCGGCCCTTGCGGCGCTCTTCGAGGCGCTCATCGTCGTGCTGGACCTGAAGGTCGTGGGTCAGCCGCAGTGGCACGTGTTCCCGGAGCCCGGTGGCATCACCGGGCTGACGCTGCTGGCGGAGAGCCACCTGGGCATCCACACGTTTCCGGAGCACGGGTTCGCCGCGCTCAACGTGTACTGCTGCCGGGAGCGCCAGCGTCCGGACTTCGAGGCGCTGCTGGCGCGCCACCTGGGCGCGACGGCGTGCGTGGTGCGTGAGCTGAAGCGGGGGGTGACGGCGTGACGCAGGGGAAGTGTCCATCGTGCGGCGCGATGGTGGAGTTCACCGCCGGCTCGGCGCAGGTGGTGGTGTGCGGCTACTGCCAGACGGTGGTGGCGCGCAAGGGCCTGGACTTCGAGTCCCACGGGAAGATTGGCAGCATCGTCCCCACGGACTCGCCGCTGCAGCTCCGCGCGGAGGGGCGCTACCGCAAGGTGGCGTACACCATCGTCGGCCACCTGCAGAAGGACCACGGCGAAGGGCCGTGGGACGAATGGTACGTGGAGTTCGCGGACGGCCGCACCGGGTGGCTCAGCGAGTCCGAGGGCGCCTTCCACCTGATGTTCGACATGGGGCCCGAAGCGGACGTGGCGCTGGAGGACCTGCACCCGGGTGAGCGGCTGCACCTGCGGGAGCGCGCGTGGGTCATCGAGGAGCGCGGCCACGGCCGCGTGGTGGCCGCCGCGGGCCAGCTCCCCAGCGACGTGGACCCCACGCAGGACGCCTGGTACGTGGACGCCACGGGCCCCAAGGGCGCCTTCCTCACGTTGGACTTCGGCACGCGCGGGCACTCGCCGGAGGTCTTCGTCGGCGAGGCGCTGAAGCTGGAGCAGCTGGGCATCCCGGCCGGGCAGCTCCGGCCCCGCGTGCGCAAGGTGGAGCTGCAGCAGGCGCGCTGCACGCAGTGCAACGGCAACCTGGACCTGCGCGCGCCGGACAAGACGCTGCGCGTGGTGTGCCCCTACTGCGGCGCGCTGCTGGACGCGCGCCAGGGCAAGCTGTCCTTCCTGCGCCTGCTGGAGAAGCCGGCCCGGGCGCTCGTCATTCCCCTGGGGACCCGGGGGAAGCTGGATGGCGCGGACTGGATATGCATCGGCTACCTGGAGCGCTCGTGCGTCGTGGAGGGCCTGCGCTACCCGTGGGAGGAGTACCTCCTCTACAGCGCGTCGCGCGGGTTCGTCTGGCTGATGAACTCCAACGGCCACTGGGTGTTCCTCAAGCCGTTGCCCGCCGGTGACGTGTCGCTGTCGCCCGGTGTCGCCGCCTTCCACGAGCACCGCCGCTACAAGTGCTTCCAGCAGGTCTCCGTCGTCACGGACGTCGTGCTGGGGGAGTTCTACTGGAAGGTGAACGCGGGCGAGCGCGCCTTCGCGACGGAGTACGTCGCGCCGCCGTACTCGGTGAACGTGGACGCCACCGAAAACGAGGTGTCGTACACCCTCGGCGAGTACCTGGAGCCCGAGGTGGTGAAGGAGGCCTTCGGCTTGAAGGAGCCGATGGCGCGGCGGGAGGGCATCGCCCCCAGCCAGCCCAACCCGCACCAGTCGGGGCTGCGCCCCGCCTTCATCTGGACGGGCCTCTGGATACTGGCCTTGTTCGTGCTGTCGGCCGTGCTGTCCTCGACCGCCGCGAAGGAGCAGGTGCTGGAGCAGGCCGTGGTGGTGGCTCCGGGCACCGCGTCGGGCTCGCCCTCGGCGATGCACTTCAGCGAGCCCTTCGAGCTGTCCAAGCGCGGCAACATCAAGGTGGACGTCCAAGCCACGCTGGACAACGACTGGCTGGGCATCCAGGGCGACCTGGTGAACCAGGACACGAACGACGTGGTGACCTTCTACGAGGAGCTGAGCTACTACCGCGGCCGTGACAGCGACGGCAACTGGAGCGAGGGCAGCACGTCCGGCAGCGCCTACCTGTCTCCGTTGCCCGCGGGCAAGTACGTGCTGCGCACGACGGCGGCCTTCGACGCGAAGCCGAACCGGACGATGCCCATGACGTACAAGGTGAAGCTCACCCACGACACGCCCAACGGGAGCTGGTTCTGCTTCGCGCTGGGGCTGCTGGCGCTGGGCCCGGTGGTGGCGCTGTATCGCTCGCACAGCTTCGAGACGCGGCGCTGGGCGGAGAGCAACAACGTCTAGGTGGGAGTCGTCATGCGTGACGGAGGCGCCTCATGAAGTGGTTTGGAGGACTGGTGCTGCTGGGCTACGCGGCATTGACGGTTTCGGGCTGGTCCCCCTTCACGAAGGAAGCGCGGGACAAGGTACCGGGCAACGTGCGGCGTGGGCCGGGCGGCGTCCTGCTGTGGACTGGCGGCTACATGGGAGGGAAGTGATGTTGTTACTTGGCGTGGTGGTCAGCGTTCAGGGTGTGCTGGCGAGCATCATCTACTCGCTCATTGGATTGGCGGTGTTCGTGGCGGGCTTCTACGTCATCCGCCTCATCATGCCCTTTGACGTGCACAAGGAGCTGGAGGCCGACCAGAACACGGCGGTGGGCATCGTCATCGGGTCCTTCATCATCGGGCTGGCCATCATCGTGGCGGCGGCCATCAGCGGATGAGGGCCCGCGCCGCGCGCCCAAACCTGTGCGAAGTGAAGTGACGCCGTGAACAAGACGCTGCTGTACATCACCGTCATCGTCATCGCGACGTGCGGGCTCATCTATGAGCTCGTCGTCGGGGCGCTCGCGAGCTACCTGCTCGGCGACTCCATCACCCAGTTCTCCACCGTCATTGGCGGCTACCTGTTCGCCATGGGCATTGGCAGCTACCTGTCGCGCTACATCGAGCGCGGGGTGGCGCAGCGCTTCGTGGAGGTGGAGCTGGCGGTGGCGCTACTGGGCGGCATCTGCGCGCCGATGCTGTTCCTCACCTTCACGCTGACGGACCTGTTCCAGGTGGCGTTGTACGGCAGCGTGATTGCCATTGGCGCGCTGGTGGGCATGGAGATTCCCCTCCTGCTGCGCATCCTGAAGGACCAGCTCAAGTTCAAGGACCTGATAAGCCAGGTGCTGTCGCTGGACTACGTGGGCGCGCTCGCGGCCAGCGTGGCCTTTCCGCTGCTGCTGGTGCCGAAGCTGGGGCTGGTGCGCACGTCCCTGCTGTTCGGCGTGCTGAACGCGGCGGTGGCGCTGTGGAGCACCTGGCTTCTGGCGCCGCTGCTGGGCAACCCGCTGCGGCTGCGCGTCAAGGCGGTGGGGCTGACGGTGCTGCTGCTGGTGGGCTTCGTCATGGGCGACCGGCTCACCACCTTCTACGAGGACCAGCTCTACGCGGACGAGGTGGTCCACGCGTCCAGCTCGCCGTACCAGCGCATCATCCTCACGCGCGGCAAGCGGGGCTTCTCGCTGTTCCTCAACGGCAACCTCCAGTTCGCCAGCCTGGACGAGTACCGCTACCACGAGTCCCTGGTGCACCCGGCCATGGTGCGCGCGGGCAAGGTGGAGAACGTGCTCATCCTGGGCGGTGGGGACGGCCTGGCCGCGCGGGAGGTGCTGCGCTACCCGGAGGTCCGCTCCGTCACGCTGGTGGACCTGGACCCGGCGATGACCCGGCTGGCGACGAACTACGGGGAGCTGGCGAAGCTGAACCGCCACGCGCTGACGGACCCGCGGGTGCGGGTGGTCAACGGGGACGCGATGCAGTTCCTCACGGAGGGCGGCGCGCGGTACGACGTGGTGGTGGTGGACTTCCCGGACCCGAACAACTTCGCGCTGGGGAAGCTGTACACCACGGGCTTCTACAAGCTGCTCAAGAAGCGCATCGCGCCGGACGGCGTGGCGGTGGTGCAGAGCACCAGCCCGCTGTTCGCCCGGCGCTCCTTCTGGTGCGTGGAGACGACGCTCAAGGCCGCGGGCTTCTGGACCGAGCCGTACCACGCGCTGGTGCCGTCATTTGGTGAGTGGGGCTACGTGATGATTGCGCACGAGCCGCCCGCCCGGCACCGGCCGCTGCCCGAAGGGCTGCTCTTCCTGGATGACGCGACGATGGCGTCCCTCACCCAGTTCCCTCCGGACATGGGGCCGTTGCCCGCGGAGGTGAACCGGCTGAACAACCAGGTGCTGGTGCACTACTACGAGGCGGAGTGGCAGCGGTGGAACTGACGCGGCGGGAGCTGGTCGCCGCGTTCCTCGGTTCCGCGGTGGCGGCCAGCGCGTGCCGGAAGTCAGGGCCGCGGGCGCGTGTCCCCGGCGCGGTGGTGGACCAGGCCGTGGAGCTGGGGCACCGGCTTCGCGGTGGGCCGCTGCCGCGCGCGGACGTCGTGGAGCCCGTGGAGGTGCTGGTGGTGGGCGCCGGCGTGGCGGGCCTGTCCGCGGCCTGGCGGCTGGCGGGCGCGGGGGTGCGCGGCGTGCGCGTGCTGGAGCTGGAGGCGGAGCCGGGCGGCACGTCTCGCTCCGGGCGCAACGGCATCTGCGCGTACCCGTGGGGCGCGCACTACCTGCCGGCGCCGCTGGAGGACCAGGGCCCCGTCGTCCGGTTGCTGCGGGAGATGGGCGCCGTCTCCGACGTGGACGACGCGGGCCGGCCGCGCTTCGAGGAGTCGCTGCTCATCCACGAGCCGGAGGAGCGCTTCTTCTACCGGGGGCACTGGTACGAAGGGCTCTACCTGCACGCGGGCGCCAGCGCGGAGGACCTGGCGGAGCTGCGGCGCTTCGAGGCGCGGATGAACGGCTTCGCCTCCGCGCGAGACGCGAAGGGGCGCAGGGCCTTCGCGGTGCCCTCCGGCCTGTCCAGTGACGACGCGGAGTGGACGGCGCTGGACGCGCTGAGCATGGCGGCCTGGCTGGAGCGCGAGGGCTTCCGCTCGGCGCGGCTGAAGTGGGTGGTGGACTACGCGTGCCGGGACGACTTCGGCACCACCGCCGAGCATGTCTCCGCCTGGGCCGGCATCTGGTACTTCACCGCGCGGCAGGACGGGAATGGGGAGCGCAGCGAGGGCTACCTGAGCTGGCCCGAAGGCAACGGCCGGCTGGTGCGGCAGCTGGTGTCGGCGCTGCCGAATGGCGCGGTGGAGCGCAACGTGCTGGCGCACACGGTGGAGCCCGTGGAGGGCGGCTGCCGCGTGGACGCGCTGGAGGCGGGCACGGGCAAGCCCCGGGCCTTCCTGGCGCGGCAGGTGGTGCTGGCGTGCCCGCGCTTCATCGCCGCGCACGTGGTGGCGCCGTGGCGGCGGGAGCGGCCGGCGTGGCTGAAGGACTTCACGTATGGGCCGTGGGTGGTGGCGAACCTGACGCTGTCGTCGCCGCCGCGCTCGCGGGGCTTCCCGCTGGCCTGGGACAACGTCTTCTATGAGAGCCGCAGCCTGGGCTACGTGGTGGCCACGCACCAGACGCTGCGCCAGGACGAGCAGGGCCCCACGGTGCTCACCTGGTATTTGCCCATGGACGGCGCGGACGTGAAGGCCGAGCGGGAGAAGGCGCTGTCGGCCACCTACGCGGACTGGGAGGCCCTGGTGATGGCGGACATGCTGCCCGCGCACCCGGGCATCGCCGGGCAGGCGCAGCGGCTGGAGGTCCAGCGCTGGGGCCACGCCATGGTGCGGCCCACGCCGGGCTTCATGTGGGGGCAGGCGAAGCGGGCCGCGGGAGAGAGCCTGGGGCGCTCACTGCACTTCGCGCACTCGGACCTGGGCGGCATGGGGCTCTTCGAGGAGGCGAACTGGTTCGGCGTGCGGGCCGCGGAGCGCGTGCTGGCGGAGCTGGGCCGGCGTGAGGTGAGCTGGCTGTAGTCGCCGGTGCCCCGCCTGCCCGTGTCCGCCTGGAGGACAGGGGGCATTGTCGGCTCGGATGCGCATCTCCCTCCACGAGGACCCACGGCACGTCCGTGCCCGCGCGTCCTCGTGGAGGCCGCACCATGTCGCTCAAGGAATACCCGCCTGGCACCACGTTCCCCGGCGTCATCGGCCGGACGGATGAGGAGTCCTCGCCTGCCTGGCCCGCGCCGCTGCGCGCGAAGCCGGGGGCGCCCAACGTCCTCTTCATCGTCCTGGACGACACCGGCTTCGGCCAGCTCGGCTGCTATGGCTCGCCCATCCGCACGCCGAACCTGGACCGGCTGGCGGAGGGCGGGCTGCGCTACAACAACATGCACACCACCGCGCTCTGCTCGCCCACGCGCTCGTGCATCCTCACTGGCCGCAACCACCACTCCAACGGCATGGCGGCCATCACCGAAATCTCCGTGGGCTATCCCGGCCGCAACGGCTCCATCCCCTTCGAGAACGGCTTCCTCTCGGAGATGCTGGCCGGGCACGGCTACAACACCTACTGCGTGGGCAAGTGGCACCTCACGCCCGCGGAGCAGACGAGCGCCGCGGGGCCCTACTCGCGCTGGCCCCTGGGCCGCGGCTTCGAGCGGTATTACGGCTTCCTCGGCGGAGACACGCACCAGTACTACCCGGACCTCGTTCACGACAATCATCAGGTCCGTCCGCCCAAGACTCCGGAGGAGGGCTACCACCTGACGGAGGACCTGGTGGACCGCGCCATCGGCTTCATCGCCGACGCGAAGCAGGTGGCGCCCGACAAGCCCTTCTTCCTCTACTTCTGCACCGGCGCCATGCATGCGCCCCACCATGTCCCTCGCGAATGGGCGGACCGGTACAAGGGCCAGTTCGACGACGGCTGGGACGCCTACCGCGAGAAGGTCTTCCGGCGTCAGCTCGCGACGGGCGTGCTGCCGCCGGGCACCGAGTTGTCGCGCCACGACCCGGACGTGCAGGCCTGGGACAGCCTGTCGCCGGACGAGCGGCGGCTCTACGCGCGGATGATGGAGGTGTTCGCGGGCTTCCTGGAGCACACGGACCACCACATCGGCCGGCTCATCCAGTCGCTGGAGGCGAGCGGGGAGCTGGAGAACACGCTCATCATGGTCATCTCCGACAATGGAGCCAGTCCGGAGGGTGGACTGCATGGCTCCGTCAACGAGCTGAAGTTCTTCAACAACACGCCGGAGTCGCTGGAGCAGAACCTGGCGGCGATGGACGCGCTGGGCGGCCCCCGCCACTTCAACCACTATCCCTGGGGCTGGGCCTGGGCGGGCAACACGCCCTTCAAGCGGTGGAAGCGCGAGACGTACCGGGGCGGCACCACGGACCCCTTCATCGTCCACTGGCCGCGAGGCATCCAGGCGCGGGGCGAGGTTCGCTCGCAGTACTGCCACGCCATCGACATGGTGCCCACGGTGCTGGACTGTCTGGACATCGACCCGCCCACGACGCTGCGCGGTGTCACGCAGTCACCCATCGAAGGCGTCAGCTTCAAGCACACCTTCCAGGACGCGGACGCGGAGAGCCGGCATCACACGCAGTACTTCGAGATGTTCAGCCACCGGGCGCTCTACCATGACGGGTGGCGGGCGGTGTGCCCGTTCCCCGGGCCGTCCTTCACGGAGTCGAAGGAGCCGTTCGGCATGCTGAAGCTCACCGAGGCCCGGCTGCGCGAGTTCGATACGGAGGGCTGGGAGCTGTACCACGTGGCGGAGGACTGCTCGGAGACGCGGAACGTGGCCGCTCGGGAGCGCGACAAGCTCATCGAGATGATTGCCCGCTGGTACGTCGAGGCGGGCCGGTACGGTGTGCTTCCGCTGATAACGCCGTCCCGCGAGCTCTTCACCGTGGAGCGGCCGCAGCTTTCGCGAGAGCGGGAGCGCTACGTCTACCGGCCCCATACCTCGCCGGCGCCGGAGAACGTGGCGGTGCATGTCCTCAACCGCGCCCACGCCATCACCGCGCGCGTGGAGGTGGAGGACGGCGCGGAGGGCGTGCTGCTCTGCCACGGTGGATTGACGGGCGGGTACTCGCTCTTCGTCAAGGACCGCAAGCTGCACTACGTCTACAACTTCGTGGGCGAGAAGGAGTTCCACCTGGAGTCCGCGGTGGACGTGCCGAGCGGCCACGCGGAGCTGCGCTTCGAGTTCCAGCCCACGGGCGCGCCCGACCTGCCCGCGGGCCGGGGCGCGCCGGGCCGGGGGCGCCTCTTCATCAATGGCGACCTGGTGGCCCAGAGCGACATCTCTGAGACGATGCCGCTGCTCATCAGCCTGGGCGAGGGACTGACGTGTGGCCGCGACGAGAACTCATCGGTGAGTCAGCGGTACCAGCCGCCCTTCGCGTTCAAGGGCGGGACGCTGACGGAGGTGGTGGTGGACGTGTCGGGCGAGCACGTCCACGACGCCGCCACGGAGGTGAGCACGGTCATGGCGCGGCAGTGACCGCGTGAGGGGTGGACTGGCTCAGGGCGGCCGGGTGACGTCGCAGCGCGCGTTGGCGCCGCGGGCGAGGTCCTCGGCCACCGAGCGCAGCAGCACGGCGCCCGTGAGGGTGTTGCCTTCCTCGCCAGGCGCCTGCTGCCCCTGCGTGAGCCACGCGGCCACCCGGCCCAGGCTCGCGGCCGTCACGACGTGCAGGCGGACGCTGATGCGCACTTCATAGCGCGCGCCGGGCTCGGGCCTCTGTTCCAAGGTCCACGCCACGCGCTCCAGCGTCAGTGAGGACGGACCCTCCGGCAGGGGACGTCCATCCAGCACGTAGGCGCCCTTGGAGAAGGCGAGCACCTGCGTCAGCCGGGCGGTGTCCATTCGCGCGTCGAACCAGATGGCATTGCGCTGCCACAGCGTCAGCTCCACCTCCAGTCTCCCCGCCATGCCCAGCCGCACCAGCCGGTCCAGCTCGGGCGAGACGAAGTCGAAGGCCTCGGAGCGGACCATGACGCGCCGCCCGGAGAGGGTGGCGGTGCAGGTGGTGCGGGGCTCTTCCGCATGGACCGTGGAGGCGTGCAGGCCCGCCACGGCGATGAGCGCCGTGCCGAGCCCGCGTCCCACGTGTTGGCGTGACCCGTCCATGCGTCCTTAGAAGGTCCGCTGGAAGAGCAGCCGCGCTTCCGGCGTGGCGGTGGCCCGCTCATCCGTGCGCCACGCGACGTCCATCCGCACGTTGTCACCGAAGTGGAGGCTGGCGCCCAGGCCGAGCCGCGCATCCGTCCAGGCGTCATCCGCGCGCACCGTGCCCAGGTCCGCGAAGAGGCCGATGTGGCTCCAGCGGTACTCCGCGCTGGTGAGCACGGACACGTCGCCGCGGTACTCCTTGAAGCCGAAGCCGCGCAGCGCCGTCCATCCGCCCAGCGCCTCGCGCTTCTGTTCGGGCAGGTGGTGGCCACCCGCGGTGCGCACGCGCAGCGACAGGCCGGTGTCCCAGCCGGTGGGCACCTCCAGCGCGAGGTCGCTCACCAGCTTCCAGAAGCGCGCGTCATTGCCCGAGCTCCCCGGACCGTTGCCCACCTCCAGCGTGAGCAGCCCCCGGAGCGAGGCGCGGCTCTCCCAGTCGCCATCCCGGTCGAAGAGCGACGTCTCCGGCGTGCGGAACAGCGAGCCCACGGACGCGGCGGCGGGCACGTTGCTGGCGTACTCCATGCGCACCACCACGGAGTCGAAGCGGCCCTGGGTGACGGGCGCGTTGGGGAAGGGGGCCGAGTCGTTCCGGAACAGGGAGAAGGGCGGCGTGAAGCTGCGCATCGACTCGTAGCGGTCGCTGCGGTACTCGACGCCCGCGAGCCAGTCGTCCGCCCAGCGCCAGGTGGCGAAGGCCGTGAGGCCCTTGCGGCGGAAGTAGTCGCGGTCCGGCCGGTTGATGAGGGCCGAGTAGAGCGATGAGTCGATGTCGCCCATCCGCCACCGGTCCAGCGTGTCGGTGAAGTCGTAGACCTGCGCGCCCAGCTCCGCGAGCCTCACCCGCGGCACCTGGAGCTTCGCCCCGCCGAGCAGGTTGATTCGCCGCTGGCGCCGCGTGCCTTCCGGGTCGTCCGGCAGATACTGGCCACCCCACCGCAGCGGGATGGTGAGCGCGGCATCCACGGTGAGGTGCGCGCGGTCCTTCGCATCCCAGAGGCGCAGCCGCCCCGACAGGCCCGGTGAGAAGCCCGTCACCTGCGTGTGCATCGGGAGCAGGTCCACGTCGAAGTCCGGCCGCCGCGTGCGCAGGTGCACCACCAGCTTCTTGCCCTCGAGGGTGATGCTGTCAGCCGAGTCCACCTCGTCCCACCAGTCGGCGAACTGCTTCCAGTTCAGCTCGAACTCCACCTGCTCCCGGTGGCGCGGCTTCGCGCGCGGTGCTTCCTGCGTGTGGTAGGCGCGGCTGCCGTCCGGCGCGCGCGTCTCGATGATGTGGGCGCGCTGGGCACGCGTGCCGTCGGAGTCGTCCGCGTCCGCGGGCTCCAGGAAGGGCAGCCGCGAGGTCAGTCGCTGCACGGCGCGCTTCGCGTCACTGCGGAGGAACACGGTGCCGGGCTGCAGGTCCAGCGCGTCCTGGACACGCGCGGCGATGTCGGCGTCCACGCCGCGCACCTCGACGGACTCGAGCCGGCCTTCATCCACCTTCACCACCAGCTTGCCGTCCGGCGACCACACCGCGGACAGGCTCGCGAGCATGTAGCCGTCGTCACGCAGGCGCTTGAGCGTGCGCTCCAGGCCGTGGGCCACGCCGCCCAGGAAGATGCCGGGGTGCAGCGTGCCGCGCTCCAGCCGGACCACCCAGTCACGGGGCGGGTATCGCGGCGGGCAGGGACGGACGATGGAGAGCGTGCCGCGCCGGGAGTCCACGCGCAGCGTGGCGGTGAAGGACTCTTCGTCTTCGCCTTCGTTCTCGTCCTCGGTGGGGAACCGGTACGGGAGCCGGAGCAGCTCCTCGAGAATCTCGGAGGACTGCAGGTCCTGGAGCCCGTTCACCTCCACGGCGGAGACGACGGGGTTCTCCTCCAGGTGGACTTCGAGGACCGCGGGTTGAGGCGCCTCGGCCACGCGCACGCGCGGCTCCACGCGGGCGAACAACCCCGAGCGCGCGAGCCGCCGGAGGAACAGGTGGAGCTCGTTCCCGCCCAGCACGTCCTGCGCGTCCGCGGGCGGCGCTCCGATGTAGGCCCGCACCTGCGCATCCGTCAGCCAGTGGAGCCCATGCAGCTCGATTCGGCCGGGCGTGAGCAGGCGCCCGTCCACGGTGAGCTGGAGGGGGGACAGCACGCCGCGCTCGTCCGGATGTTCTTCCTCGTCATCGAAGTCGTCGGGGCAGGATTTCTGCTGTTCCTTGCGGGACTCCGCTCCGACCTGGGCCGCGTGCGACGAGCGGTCCTGTGCGGCGGAAGTTCGCGCGTCGTCCCGTGTCTCCTGGGTCTGCGCGGGGCGCACGTCGCGCGGCGTCACCTGGGCGTTCGTGGGAGGCGACGCGGGGGGCGCGTCGCCCGGCGTCACCTGGGCGTTGGTGGAGGGCGACGCGGCGGGCTTCGCTACATCCGGCGCGGCTGTCGATGTGGAGGGTGGCGCAGCGGGCCGCGCTTCATCCTGCGTGGAGGGCTGCGCGGCGGCGGTGTGGGGCACCTCCGCCGGGGCCATGGAAGCCCCGGTCGCCGGCAGCGTGGGCTGGGCGAGCGCGGTGGCGGTGAAGAAGCAAACGAGGAGAGCGAAGCGGTTCATTCACGCAGGGAGAGCACGCGCCGTTCCAGCCAAAGGCTCTGGGCAAGTGCTCGAAAGGACGAGGACCGGGCAGCCGCGTCGATGTCAGGGACACATCCGGATGTGAATCCGTGATGTGATACTGACATCGCGCGCGGCGATTGCACGCGGCCTCGACACGGCGTGCCTCCGTCCCAGCGGCATCCGGCGAAGATTGCTGCCGGGCCGAGCCGCCTTCAGGAGTCGCGGCCGGTGTACTCGGCCTGGTGTGTCTCCCACCAGGACAGCCAGTCACGCCGGGTGGCGTCGAGCTTCCCCACGACGCCATCCCCGAACGTGTCGATGCCGGTGATGCGGCGCAGGGCGGCGCCCCAGAAGAGGCTGCCTTCGCGGTAGCGCTCGACAATCAGGGGCACGGCGGGATGTCCCAACGCCACGAGCGCCTCGAAGGCGGGGTGGTTCAAGAAGACGTAGGGGTTGGACGCCTCGCGGTGCTCGGCGCAGTGTGCTTCCCACTCCTTCGCGAGCCGGTCGAAGCGGGCAGCGACATCACTCATGAGGCATTCACCGGGGACTGGCGGGGACGCACGTAGACGCGCACCGGCTCACCATATGAAGGACCGCTGAGGTCGTCAGCGCTGTTGTGCCGGATGAGGGGCTGCGTGCCAATCTTGCTCGTGAAGCGGCCCTGGTCGTCCATCAGCGCGCCGTGCGTCACCTCGATGGGGCCCGTGCCGCTCCTCGGCTTGAGTCCGTAGATGACGACCTTCTCCAGGTTCGGGTCGTGGCTGAGGTCCACGGTGTCCAGGGGCTTGAAGCCCTTGTCCGCGTACAGCTTGTCGAAGTCCTCCACCTTCGTTCCCGGCCACACCCATTCGTCGCGGACACCCACCGTCCAGGCGATGCAGTTGTAGCGCTGCGTGGACGGGCCGATGCCGACGAACTTCTCCTCGGTGAGGTTGGGGAAGCTCTTGCTGCGGAGCATCTCCGCCTTCCAGGACGGGTCCGCGTCGTCACGGGCGGTGCCGATGTCGAACGTGAAGTTCTTCCCGAAGGACGAGTCCCAGCCCGTGGCGCCTTCCCCCTGGCCCTTGAACCACAGCGACACCTGCGTCGCCTCCAGGGGAATCTTTAGCGAGGGCATGAACATCACCCCCGGCTTGCCCGCCGCGCCCGGCGTCACGGTGAGCGGCACGTCGAGGGGCGGCTCGCCGTTGAAGGACACGGAGGCCACCACGTCCGAGGGCATCTTGCCGATGAGCTCGGCGAGCCGATCCTGGTCGTAGGCGAGCTTCAGCGTATCGCCCGCTCGCAGCGAGCCCTCGACCGTCGTCTTCCAGTCATCCGAGAAGACGATTGTGGCCGCTTCCGGCGGCGCCACCGCCGCGTCGTAGCTCGGGTCCCACTGGTTGCTGACCCGTCCGCTCGCGTCCGTGGTCCGGATGGACATGCGCACCAGGCCGAAGGCGTCCTGGGGCAGGTCGAACGTCGCCGGAATCGGGTTCAGCTTGCCGGTGGCCGGGTCGCGGGTGCCGTCGGAGAGGGGTAGGATCGTCTCGGCGCCGCCCGGCACCATGCGCCACACCAGCTCCAGCTTCTCTGTCGACTTCATGACGCGCGATGGGTCGAGCGTCACCGTCAGCGGCTTGCCCGCCTCGGCGTGGAAGGAGGGGCCTCGGCCGCCTCCTGGGGGCAGGGTGACGTGGCCCTGGCCTTCCACGAACGCGGTGCCGGAGCGTTGACCGTTGGCGCCGAAGTGCGCGGCGTACCCCGTGGCGGCGTGCACCTGCGGCTGGAGGTCCGCGACCTTCGAGGGCGGCGGCTCCACGCGTGCGGCCTGGGCGCTGGTGCCCGTCAGCAGGGTGGCCTTCCGAGCGCCGCCGCGCGCTTCGAACTGGTCGACCTGGGCCCGGGCCGCGGGCGTTCCCTGCGCGGAGGCGCGCCCGGCGCGCTCACGCTCCTGAGGGGAGGC
>NZ_JAAIYB010000211.1 GCF_010894475.1 Myxococcus vastator | reverse complement strand
ACCCCGTTGGTGGGGGTGCTCGCCGCCGGGGTGGTGCTGGTGTTCGCCCTGTTCCTCACGCCCCTGCTGCGCGACCTGCCCATGGTGACGCTGGGCGCCATCGTCTTCGTGGCCGCGGTGTACCTGCTGCAGGTCCAGGCCATCGTCGACCTGTGGCGCGTGCGGCGCGTGGAGGCGGTGCTCGCGTGCGTGACGATGTTGGGGGTGCTGGTGCTGGGCATCCTCCAAGGCATCCTCGTCGCGGTGGCGCTGGCGCTGGCGGACCTCATCCGCCGCGCCGCCAGGCCCCACGACGCGGTGCTGGGCGAGCGCGAGGGCGTGCCCGGCTACCATGACATCGAGCGGTCCGAGAACTCCGAGACGGTGCCCGGGCTCGTCATCTACCGCTTCGACGCGCCGCTGTTCTTCGCCAACGCACGCCACCTGCGGGAGCAGGCCCGGGCCTTGGTCGCCAACGCGGAGGCGCCCGTGCGGTGGTTCGTGATTGATACCTCCGCCGTGTTCGACATGGACGTCACCGCGGCGGAGGGGCTGGAGAAGCTGCGCCGCGAATTCGAGGAGGCGGGCGTGGTGCTGGGCATCGCCGAGGCCCGGGCGCCGCTGCGCGCGCTGCTGCGGCGCACCGGCCTGCTGGAGCGGCTGGGTTCGGAGAACATGCACCCCACCGTGGCCGTGGCGGTGCAGCGCTTCCTCATGGACGCCGGTGCGAAGCACGCCCGCACCGGAGCGTCTCCGGCGCCCCCTCACCTGCATTGAGCGGAGCTTGAGCGCCCGCGCGAGGGGCCACGCGGGCGCCCCTCCGCACCCGTGACGTGGCGGGCTGAGCCGCGCGCGGCACCCGGCCCGTTGCGCCCTCTCCCGCCCCCTCCTCCAGGACCATGCTCCCGCGACTGCGCGTGCGCATCTCCTCTATCCAGGAGGCAACACATGGCAAGCAAAGCGAAAACCACGGGCAATGGAAACGGCAACGGCAAGCAGAAGCAGCGCAAGCCCAACATCCTGGTCATCTGGGGAGATGACATCGGCGTCTGGAACGTCAGCGCCTACAACCAGGGGATGATGGGGTACCGCACGCCCAACCTCGACCGCATCGCGAAGGAAGGCGCGATGATGACGGACTGCTATGGCCAGCAGAGCTGCACCGCGGGCCGGGCGGCCTTCATCACCGGCATGAACCCGCTCCGCACGGGGCTCACCACCATCGGCATGCCCGGGGCGAAGTATGGGCTCCAGGACTCCGACCCCACCATCGCGGAGCTGCTCAAGCCGCTGGGCTACACCTGCGGCCACTTCGGCAAGAACCACGTGGGCGACTCCAACCCCTACCTGCCCACGGTGCACGGCTTCGACGAGTTCTTCGGCAACCTCTACCACCTCAACGCGGAGAACGAGCCGGAGTGCCCGGACTACCCCAAGGACCCGGCCTTCAAGGAGCGCTTCGGGCCGCGCGGCGTGCTCCACACCTGGGCCACGGACCGCGACGACCCCACCGAGGACAAGCGCTGGGGCGTGGTGGGCCGGCAGCGCATCGAGGACACCGGCGCGCTCACCCGCAAGCGCATGGAGACCGTGGACGAGGAGTTCCTGAAGGGGACGCTGGACTTCATGGAGCGCGCCGTGAAGGACGGCAAGCCGTTCTTCCTCTGGCACAACACCACGCGCACCCACGTCTGGACCTACCTCCAGGAGAAGTACAAGAACGCCACCGGCTACGGCCTCTACGCGGACGCCATGCGGGAGCTGGACGACATCGTCGGCGCGCTGCTGGCCAAGCTGGACGAGCTGGGCATCGCGGACAACACGCTGGTGGTCTTCTCCACCGACAACGGCGTGGAGAAGATGGGCTGGCCGGACGGCGGCAACAGCCCGTTCCGGGGCGAGAAGGGCTCCACCTGGGAGGGCGGCGTGCGCGTGCCCTGCCTGGTGCGCTGGCCGGGCGTGGTGGAGCCCGGGCGCGTCATCAACGACATCTTCGCGCACGAAGACTGGATGCCCACGCTGGTCGCCGCGGCGGGCGGCCCCACGGACCTCGTGGAGCAGTGCCAGCGCGGCTACAAGGCGGGCGACAAGACCTTCAAGGTCTACCTGGATGGGTATGACCAGAACGGGCTGCTGTCGGGCAAGGAGGAGGGCCGCCGGCGCGAGTTCATCTACGTGCTCGACAGCGGGAACCTCGCGGCCGTCCGGTACGACGACTGGAAGCTCATCTTCAGCTACCAGGACGGCGTAGGCCCGGACATGTGGTTCAGCGGCAAGCGCTTCAACCCGGCCTGGCCCTACCTCATCAACCTGCGCTCGGACCCGTTCGAGTACGGCCCGAGGTCCGGCCTGTACCTGAAGTGGTACGGCGAGCGCATGTTCACCTTCGTGCCCGCGCAGGCGCTGGTCCAGAAGTTCGCGCAGAGCCTGCTCGACTACCCCCCCAGCCAGGCCCCGGGCAGCCTGAGCATCGGCCCCATCAAGGAGCGCGTGAAGCGCCAGTTGGCGGAGGCGCACGAGCGCAAGGAGGAGACCAGCATCGCCGACCAGGTCATGGCGCTGGCCGAAGAGGTGGAGCACTTCGTCCGCCGCGCCCAGCAGTCACACGCGTAGCCACCCGCGGCGCCGGGCGGCGGAAGGAGCGCCGCCGCCCGTGCGCGCCCGGCGACCGCCGGCGCTACGCGCTTCCGGAAGCGGGTGGCGCGGCGGCGTCGCGGTCCACGGTGACGCGCGGTGGCACCACCACGGTCGCGAACACCAGCCCCAGCACCAGTTGGAGCGCCACCAGCAGCACGTTGAACAGCCGGGCATCCTCCGTGCCCGGGCGCCCCAAGCCGAGCAACGCGATGACGGCCTGCGTCCCCATGAAGCCCGGCGCGAGCTGCAACAAGCCGGGCATGATGACCGTCATGGGCATCCGCTGCCCGCCCCGGCCATAGAGCAGACCGGCCACGCCGAGCACGAACGTGGCCACCATCGGGCTCCCCTGCTCCCCCAGCACCGCCTTCATCCCGGCCTGCGTCCCATAGGCGAGCAGCACCCCGCCGACAATCCCCACCAGGTCGCGCGGCCGGCCCGCCATGCAGACGGCCAGCGCCACGCCGCCGACGGCCAGCAGCAAGAAGGTGACCAGCGGGGGCAGGACGTGCGCGTCGCTGTGGACGGGGAGCGGCCAGACAAAACGCCACAACGTCGTGGCCGCCATGATGCCCACGCCAAGCATCAGGAAGCGCAGCAGGCCATAGACCAGGCGCGTCATGCCCGCCTCCACGGACTCCGTCGCCAGTTCCAACGAGCCGAGCGTCACCACCATCGCGGGCACCAGCAGCACCGCCCCGCCAAACAACGCCTGGACCACATCAAAGGGCGGCAGGACGAACCGGAGCCCGAACGCCACCAGCGTCCCCAGGAACGCCGCCAGGAAGCTCTTCTGCAGGTCCACCCGCTGCGAGCGCAACGTCCCGAAGTGGATGACGCCCGCGAGGCCTCCCACGAGGAGGGCCGCGAACATCTCCCACCACCCGCCCCCCACGCGCGCCGCGACGGCCGCGCCATACACGCCGTAGGCCAGGAGCACGAGCCACTTCGGGAAGGGCGAGCGCTGGGCCACGATGCGCTCCAAGCGCGCACGAGCCTCCGGGAGCGCCACGCCGCCCGCCGCGATGTCGTCCGTCAACTGGAGGAGCGCCGCCGCGCGGCCCAGATTCCAGTGCGGGTTGAAGGGCAGCCGCGTGAAGCCCGCGGGCGCCCGTCGCGGGGCCACCACCTGCGTCATGGCCAGGCTCTGGACCGTGAAGACCTCTGTCTTCAGCCCCCAGGCCGTCGCCACCCGGCGCACGCGCGCCTCCACCAGGAGCGAGGGTTGATAGGCCAGGTGCAGTGCCCTGGCCAGGTCCAGCAGGAAGCGGGACGCCGCCGCCTCATCCCCTCCCGTTCCCAGTCCGTGCGCCTCGCGTTCCATTGAAGATGCGCCTCCAGTCGCGCTGCATGCTGACCACGGCCCAGCCGCCCTCGCGCGCGGCCTTCAGTGACGCCCCGTCCTTCTCCTCGTAGGCGAACTCGCGCGCCGCGTCGTCGTGGTGGATGAGCAAGGCGAAGCCCGGGCGCGGGCGCCTGCGCGTGTACTGGAGCATCTGGATGTCGCCGCCGGAGCGCACGTTGCCCGCCGCGAAGACCGGCCGCCGGCCGATGTGCTCGTCGATGCCCACCGGCTTGCCCGCCTTGTCATTGACGTGGGCCACGCGCGCCTCACGGCGCAGCACCGAGGGAGCGTGCCCGCCGTCGAACGTCTTCTTCAGGTGGCTGCCGATGACCTGCTGGGGCGGGATGCCGTAGGTGTCCTCGGAGATGACGCGGATGAAGTCAATGCCTCCCCCCGAGGAGATCCACGTCTGGAAGCCGTTCGCGCGCAGGAACCGGAGCAACTCCAGCATGGGGACGTAGGCGAGCTGGTTGTACGGAACGCTCCACCTGGGGTGGCGGGCATGCTGGAAGAAGGTGCGGACCTCGCGGATGAACACCTCTTCCGTCATGCCGGCGTGAGTCTCCCCCAGCAACTTCATCAACTTGGACTTGTCCATGTTGGAGAGGCCGGAGAGGTCTCCCTCCAGCACGGCCTTGAACGGCTGTCGCTTCGCGAGCGACGGGGCCTGCTTCACGCGAGCACGGAGCGGCTTCAGCATGAAGGCGCCCTGCACGAGCGGCTGCTCCGGCCAGAGCGTGCCATCATTGTCGAAGGTGGCGATGCGCGCCTCGGGCGGGATGAAGCCGGCGTCCCCCTCCGTGGTGGAGCGGGTGACGAAGTCGAGGATGGCCTGCTTCACGGGCCCTTCGTTCCACGACGGCAGCGCGTCCGCGGCCAGCGCCTGGAGCGGCATCGCCATCAAGCGCGAGAGCGCGCTGAACAGCCCGCCCCCTTCATTCCGTGCGCCCCGTACCATGTCCGCCTCCTGGCGCGCCCTCGCACCGGCGCTGGCTCTGGGGACGGTGAGGCTGGCATCAGCGCTTTACAACGCCGCATGGGAGGCGCGAGGAGAGGGCCTGCTGGGCCCGGCCGCCGGTTCAGGCAACCGGAGCGCCTGCCCTGATGCGCTGCGCAAGGTCCGCAACCGCGCAATCGGCGGGCGGGAATCGCGATTTTTCTGCCGCGTGTCGATCCTCGCCGGGTTTATTCGTCGCCATTTGGAACGAGGACGCAGCGCCTCCCGAACCGAAAGGAAACACCGATGCGCGTCATGGTCATTGTGAAGGCGACGAAGAACTCCGAGGCCAGCGTGATGCCCGACGAGAAGCTGCTGACCGAGATGGGCAAGTACAACGAGGAGTTGGTGAAGGCCGGCGTCATGCTGGCCGGTGACGGGCTGCACCCGAGCAGCAAGGGCAAGCGCATCCGGTTCGCGGATGGGAAGAAGAGCGTCATTGACGGTCCGTTCGCGGAGACGAAGGAGCTCATCGCCGGCTATTGGATGTGGCAGGTGAAGTCGATGGAAGAGGCCGTGGAGTGGGCGCGCCGCTGCCCGCCCCCCATGCCCGGTGAGGAGTCGGAGCTGGAGATTCGCCCCGTCTTCGAGGCCGAGGACTTCGGCGCCGAGTTCACCCCGGAACTGCGCGCGCAGGAGGACAAGCTGCGCGCCGAGCTGGAGCAGAAGAAGAAGGCGTGAGCCAGCGCGGAGTGAGGCCCGGTGCTTCCGGGCTTCCTCGCGTCGTCAGAGCCGGGTGTTAACTCCTGATGGGCGCTCCCACGAGTTCGGAGCATGCGTCAGGGGGACGGCATGACGTTGCGTGAAGCAGGTGCACTGCTCTTGAGTGTGCTTCTCGTGGGCTGCGCGACACCACGAGTCGTGCGCCTGGACACGGGACAAGGCGAGCCTCTCGTCTACCTCCCCCAAAAAAACGCGAAGCCCGTCGTGGTGGACGAAGCCGCGTTCCGGAAGGTGATGACCCGGCTCGTGCTCGACATGCGCTTCTCCCTTCGCGAGGAGGCGGAGCGTCCACGGGTCCGCCACGCCTCGTGGAACTCGGAGCCCCAAGGTGCCGGACGCGACTACGGCGCCTGGTGCTCCCGCCAGGACAGCCCTGGCGAGTGCCTCACGCTCCTGGAGGGTGGCTTCACCTTCCTGGACGCCAAGGCGCGCCGGCAGATGGCGCTCACCTTCGCCTGGGATGGCGTGTGGGAGGGCGTGCAGGACGCCGTGGAGGAGATCGTCAACCCGCTCGCGCTCAAGGCCATGCTGACATCGGCGCTGGCCGCGTACATGCTCCTCGTCGTCGCGCCCGAGCCCGTGACGAAGCTCGTCGCCATCACCCTGACGACCTTCGTCCTCGCCTACCTCGGCGTGGACGCCTTCATGGGCCTCGTGGCTGGCTGGCAGCGACTGTCCGCGGACGCTGAACGCGCGGTGTCGTTCCAAGAGTTGGAGGACGCGGGGCACCGCTTCGGCCAGGTCATAGGGGAGAACGGAGCACGCGTGCTCATCCTCGCGCTGACGGCGGCGCTGAGTGGTGGAGCCGCGAGCATGGCCTCCAAGGGACCGACGCTGCCCGGCTTCGCCAGCGCGGCCCTGGCCGCCGAGACTCAGGCGGGCTTCCAGCTGTCCGCGGCGATGGCAGGGGGCGTGCGCTCCATCTCCGTGGCAGAGGGCGTCATGACTGTGGGCCTCGCGCCCAACGCGGTCGCGATGGCGGCGAGGGGCCCACAAAAACCGGATGCTCCACCGACTGACAGCACGCCGCCCTCGCGACTCCTCGACAACCAGCTCCCTGAACGGCTCACGGGGGAATTGGAGCTGGCACAGAAGCTCGGAGTCAGCCCGGCCAGCGTGGATTCAGCGCAATTCGCGCGCTATGCCAATGGAGAACGTGTGAAGTGGGTCATCACAGAAGATGGAAGGCTGAAAATCGTCCCACACACTTGGAAAACACTGGAAATTGCCCACTCCGTCGCGAGCGGTGGACGACCCGTATTGGCTGCGGGCGAGGCAGAGTTTTCAGTCCATGGGGCCAAGTACTTCGGTATTCAAATCACGCCCTGGAGCGGGCATTACATGAAGGGCGCCTCCAAGGCCATGAACGACAAAGTGGTGAAACTCGGACGGCAAGCGTTTGCGCAGTACGGCATTACATTCCCCCCTTGAGCCAAGCCATGGGAACGCCCCTTTCTTTGGTTGAAACCACCCTCAGGCTGCCGCTGCCTCAATTGCGAGCGTGGCTCGACGGACTCGTCGTCGGGGAGCCCGTCGCGGGAGAGAACTTCAACTGGGTCGTCTTCGCGTTCACCATCGCCGCGAGGGCTCGCGAAGAAAGCAGCCTGGAATGGGCCCAGATTGGAGTGTTCGTCTACGAGTCCCTGGCACGACGCCATGCCGACGAAGAGGAGTTCTCCCTCAGGCTCTCCGAAATGAACCTGCGCGCAGGAATGATTGCTGAACTCGGCGAACGCGAGGGTGACCTCGTCCTCGACTCCGAGCCCCTGGTCGCATGGGTCCGGCGCCTGACCACTCTCTCACTTGAAGAAGCAGCCCGCTGGGTTGCCATGGAAGACGTCCGCACCATCCCCACCGAGAAACTTCGCGCCATGCGCAGGCTCAAGCACGCGCTCAAAATCCTGGCCCACGCCCTGCCCAAGACGAACGTAGAGCAGAAACACCCGGAGCTCGTCCCATGGCTCCAGTTCAGGACCCGCCTGCCCTGACGCGGCGCCCTACCTCAGCCCGCCAGGCACCTGCGTCACATGATTCAGGAAGTCGCGCAGGATGCGCGCCGTCGCGCCCCAGATGACGTGCGTCCCATACGTGTAGAAGTACAGGTCCCGCTCCGCCCCCAGGATTTCCTTCCGCTCCACGCGGAGGATGGACGGGTCCAAGAGACCCGACAGCGGCACCTCCAGGATGAAGGCCACCTCCTCGGGGCTCGGCCGGTACTTCCCGTCCCCGGGAATCACCCCCACGAAGGGTCGCACCCGGTACTGCGAAATCGTGGGCACCTCATCCAGCATGCCCAGCACCCGCACGCCGCGCCTGTCGATGCCCAGCTCCTCCTCCGTCTCCCGCAGCGCCGTGTGCAGGGGCGTGGCGTCCTCCGGGTCCCTGCCTCCCCCCGGGAAGCTGTACTGGTCCGCGTGCGTCCGCAGCGTCGTGGGCCTGCGCGTGAAGAGCACGTGCGGCACGCCGTCCCGCTCGAACACCGGCACCAGCACCGAGGCCTCCCGCAAGGCCCACCCCGGCAGGTGCACCTCACGCGCAGGCCGCGAGGACAGCCGTGACTCCAGTGTCTGGAACAGCGCGTCCACGCTCACGGCCCACGTCCTCTCACGCTAGTCGGTGAGCTGCTTCTCCACCGGCGGCGTCCCCGGCTCACCCGGAACCTCCACGTTCTCCGCGCCCGACATCGGGCGCAGCTTCCCCGTCTGGAGCAGCGCCAGCAGCAGCACGCCCAGCGCCACGCGGTACACCACGAACACCAGCGTCGTCCGCGTGCGCAGGAAGCGCAGCAGCCACGCGATGGCCGCCATGCCCGACACGAAGGCCACCAGCGTCCCCACCCACAGCGCCATGGCGGACGGCCGCGTCTGCGCCTCCAGCAGGTGCTTGAGCTCGAAGACGCCCGCCAGCGTGGTGGCCGGAATGGACAGCAGGAACGAGTAGCGCGCCGCGTCCTCGCGCTTGAGGCCCAGCGACAGGCCGCCCGTCAGCGTCGTGCCAGAGCGGGACGCGCCCGGAATCAGCGCCAGCGCCTGCCACATGCCAATGAGGATGCCGTCCCTCCACCGCATGTCCGCCAGCGTCCGCTGGTGCGAGGCCCGCTTCTCCACGAAGAGGAGGATGAGGGCCAGTACGATGAGGCTGCCTGAAATCACGTAGAGCGAGCGGAACTCGTTCTCGATGAACTTCTTCAGCGTCAGCCCGGCGATGCCCACGGGCAGCGTGCCCACCAGGACGAACCACGCCAGCCGCGCCTCCAGCGTGCCGAAGGGCTCGCGCCGCGCCAGCCCCCGGAAGAAGGCCGCCACCAGCGACACGATGTCCTTGCGGAAGTAGATGAGCACGGCCGCCACCGTGCCCAACTGGATGACCGCCGAGTACGCCGCGCCCGGGTCCCTCCAGCCGAACAGCTCCGGCGCGATGCGCAGGTGCGCCGTGGAGCTGATGGGGAGGAACTCCGTGAGACCCTGGACCAGACCCAGGACAATGGCTTCGAGGAGGCTCATAGGGTGCGGCCCCCGGATGTATGCCCGCTCTCCCCGCCCAGCAAGGGGGTTCCACCGCCTCTGTACGCACGAACACCCACGGCCCGCGCGGGACGGGTAGGCTCGGACCGCACCATGCCCCCTGCCCCCCTCTGTCCCTGCTCCTCCGGCCTGCGCTACCGCGAGTGCTGCGCGCCCTTCCACCGCGGCGAGGCCGAGCCGCCCGACGCCGAGCGCCTCATGCGCAGCCGCTACAGCGCCTTCGCCCTGCGCGAGGTGGACTGGCTGTGGAAGACGCTGCACCCCAGCCACCCGGACCGCGCGCGCCCCCAGGACGAGGTCCTGCGCGAGCTGCGCGCCTTCGCCCAGGCGCACCAGTACCCGAAGCTGGTGGTGATGGACCGCCGGGCCCCGGACGCGGACGGGCTGGCGCAGGTGCTCTTCTTCGCCAAGGTGTTCGAGAAGGGAAAGGACCGCTCCTTCGTGGAGCGCTCCGACTTCCGCCATGACGGCGCCGGCTGGCGCTACCTGTCCGGCACGGCGCTGGCGCCCAAGGCGCTGTCCGTCCCTCCGGAGTCCCTCACGCTCGCCACGTTCCCTCGCCAGGTGGGCGCCTGAAAGTGGATGGAGCAGGCTGTCCGCCCGCCCTGGGGGGCGGCAGTCTCCCGTTGAAATGAAGGGGCCCTTTTCGTAGGTTCCCCGCTGACTTCGAGGAGCGCTGCGAGGCCGGAACCGGCCCCAGGCTCGAAGCGGAATCACCCAACGGCGCTCACCTGTCCGCGTCTCTTGCGAGGGTGAGTCGTCGCAGCATCCACACCGACCATTCCCGAGCCCGGGGCGCCGCGCCCGCTGGACCAGGAGCCATTGCCATGACCGCCGCAACCAAGTCCCAGAAGCAGGATTACGCCATCGCCGACCTGTCGCTCGCCGACTGGGGCCGCAAGGAGATCCGCATCGCCGAGAGCGAAATGCCCGCGCTCATGGCCATCCGTGAGGAGTACGCCAAGACGCAGCCGCTCAAGGGCGCGCGCGTGACGGGCTCGCTGCACATGACCATCCAGACGGCCGTGCTGGTGGAGACGCTCCAGGCGCTGGGCGCCGAGGTCCGCTGGGCGTCGTGCAACATCTACTCCACCCAGGACCACGCCGCCGCCGCGCTGGTGAAGGTCGGCACGCCCGTGTTCGCGCACAAGGGCGAGTCCCTCAAGGAGTACTGGGACTTCACCCACCGCATCTTCGACTTCGGCCCCGCGGGCAGCGAGCACGAAGGTCCGAACATGATTCTGGACGACGGCGGTGACGCCACGCTGCTCATGCACCTGGGCAAGCGCGCGGAGAAGGACGCCAGCGTCCTGGCCAACCCCCAGAGCGAGGAAGAGCGCGAGCTGTACGCCGCCATCAAGGCGAAGCTGGCCGAGGACGGCACCTGGTACACGCGCAAGAGCGCGAAGATTCTGGGCGTCACGGAAGAGACGACCACGGGCGTGCACCGCCTCCAGGAGATGTCCGCCAAGGGCACGCTCCTGTTCCGCGCCATCAACGTCAACGACAGCGTGACGAAGAGCAAGTTCGACAACCTGTACGGCTGCCGTGAGTCGCTGGTGGACGGCATCAAGCGCGCCACGGACGTGATGGTCGCCGGAAAAATCGCCGTCGTCGCGGGCTACGGCGACGTGGGCAAGGGCTCCGCGCAGGCGCTGCGCGCGCTGTCCGCCCAGGTGTGGGTGACGGAGATTGACCCCATCTGCGCGCTCCAGGCGGCCATGGAGGGCTACCGCGTCGTCACCATGAACTACGCGGCGGACAAGGCGGACATCTTCGTGACGGCCACCGGCAACAAGGGCGTCATCACGCACGACCACATGGCGAAGATGAAGGACCAGGCCATCGTCTGCAACATCGGCCACTTCGACAACGAAATCGAGGTCGCCGCCCTGGAGAAGTACCAGTGGGAGGAGATCAAGCCGCAGGTCGACCACGTCATCTTCCCGGACAACAAGCGCATCATCCTGCTGGCCAAGGGCCGGCTGGTGAACCTGGGCTGCGGCACCGGCCACCCCAGCTACGTGATGTCCAGCTCGTTCGCGAACCAGACCATCGCCCAGATTGAGCTGTACTCGCAGAGCGCCAACTACGAGGTCGGCAAGGTGTACGTGCTGCCCAAGCACCTGGACGAGAAGGTCGCTCGCCTCCAGCTCAAGAAGCTCAACGCGCAGCTCACCGAGCTGAGCCAGGAGCAGGCCGACTACATCGGCGTGAAGACCTCCGGCCCGTACAAGCCGGACACCTACCGCTACTGAGCGGTCCGCGGTCGCCCTCGCCCGCCGGTCCCGGGGCGAGGGCCCGCCCTGCCGGAGCCTTGAAGCACCACGGGCCGCCTCCCTCTCTGGGAAGCGGCCCGCGTGCTTTGCGGGCCCTCACGCGCCGGCGAGGCGGCGTGAGGGCCGAATCGAAGCGCCCTGGCTCAGACGGCCTTCAGGCGGCGACCACCCGAGGGCGTGGCGCCCTTGGCGGCGTCCCGCAGCGCGTCCTTCTTCTCCTCGATGCGCTCCCAGGAGAACTCCTTCTCCGTGCGGCCGAAGTGCCCGTAGGCGGCGGTCTTCTGGTAGATGGGCCGCAGCAGGTTCAGGTACTCGGTGATTTCGCGCGGGCGCAGGCCGAACGTCTTGCGGACGGCCAGGGCGATGCGCTCCTCCGGGACCGTGGCGGTGCCGAAGGTCTCCACCATGACGCTGACGGGCTCGGCCACGCCGATGGCGTAGGACACCTGCACCTCGCAGCGCCGGGCCAGGCCCGCGGCCACCACCGTCTTGGCGATGTGCCGGCCCATGTACGCGGCCGAGCGGTCCACCTTGGACGGGTCCTTGCCGCTGAACGCGCCGCCGCCGTGACGGCCCATGCCGCCGTAGGTGTCCACGATGATCTTCCGGCCCGTCAGGCCGGAGTCACCCATGGGGCCCCCCACCACGAAGCGGCCGGTGGGGTTGATGAAGAACTTCGTCTTGTTGTCGATGAGCTTCTTGGGCAGCGCCTTCGCGATGACGTCCTCGCGGATGGCCTCTTGAATCTTCTTGTTGGAGACCTCATCCGAGTGCTGCGTGGACACCACCACCGCGTCGATGCGGGCGGGGCGGCCGTCGCGGTACTCCACCGTCACCTGGCTCTTGCCGTCCGGGCGAATCCACGGGTGCTGCTTGCGGCGCGCGTCCGCCAGGCGGCGGGTGATGGCGTGGGCGTAGTGGATGGGGGCCGGCATCAGCTCCGGCGTCTCGTCGCAGGCGAAGCCGAACATCATGCCCTGGTCGCCGGCGCCCTGGTCCTTCTTGTTGTCGACACCCCGGGCGATGTCCTGGCTCTGGCCTTCGATGGCCACCATGACGCCGCAGGTGTTGCCGTCATAGCCCATGGCGCTGTCGGTGTACCCGATGCGGCAGATGGTGCCGCGGACGATTTTCGGGATGTCCACGTAACAGTTCGTCGTCACCTCACCCGCGACGATGGCGAGGCCCGTCTTGACGAGCGTCTCCACGGCGACGCGCGCCTGAGGGTCCTTGGCGATGATGGCATCCAGCACACCGTCGGAGATCTGATCGGCGATCTTGTCCGGGTGGCCTTCAGTGACGGATTCAGACGTGAACAGGAAGTCGGTAGGCATGTCGTCTCAGAGGCTGCGCTGACAGTGCGCGAAGGCCAGACACTAAACGTGGCGTCCTAGAGGAGTCAAACGCGCAAGCGGGCCGCATCATTCAACTTTTCGGAATCCGCCAGCGCCTGGCGCCCCGGCGGCGCCGGCCGCGTGGCCGCTCCCCGCCCCAGCATGAATTTCGCGAGGCGCCGGACGTTCCCTTGGGCTAACAGACGTCCGCGCATCCGCTCTGGAGGAACAGCCCGACATGAACGCCCGCTACCGTACCCTCGCCTTCCTGGCCACCTTCGCCGTCGCCCTCCCCGCGCTCGCCGCGAAGCAGGACCCCGTCGCCAAGCCGGTGAAGACCGTGGTGCAGTCCGTGCGCTACGAGCGCGACGCCCTGGCCCTCAAGCACTTCGGCAGCGAGGAGCAGGGCAAGTTCCTGCTCGGCGACAAATGGGCCGAGGGCACCGCCGCGCAGCGCAAGGAGTTCGTCACGCTGTTCCAGGACCTCTTCGCGAACATCGCCTTCCCGCGCGTGCGGGAGAACTTCAAGAACCTGGACACCATCACCTACGAGCCCTCCCAGGTGCAGGGCGCCGAGGCCACGGTGGCCTCCACCGTCTTCATCAAGCACCCGCTGAAGACGCAGGAGATGAAGCTCAAGTACCGGCTGGTGAAGGAGGCCGCCGCCTGGAAGGTCGTGGACGTGACGGTGCTGGGCTCGTCCATGCTCCAGGACATCCGGGACACGCAGGTGAAGCCGCTGATGGCCAAGGGCGGCTGGGACCTCTTGCTGGAGCGCATGCGCGCGGAGCTGGCGAAGGTGAAGAAGAAGTAGCCCGCACCTGCCCGGCGGCCGGGCCACCAGGCTGCCCGGCCGCCCCACTGTTTTCGCGGGGTCCGCGCATCGCGTAGAGTCGCCCCTCCCCTCGTCCCTGGC
>NZ_JAAIYB010000210.1 GCF_010894475.1 Myxococcus vastator | reverse complement strand
ATGAATACCTTGCATTTCTCCCAGTCTTTTCGAAGCTCCGAGGCAAGTTTGTCATAGTTCTTGTCCCGAAGTAGGGCCCTGAGTTGCGCCATCGTCTCGACAGCGACATGCCTCTGCAAGCCGGATCTGTATTCCTCGAGTTCCTGGGAAACGCGCCGGGCACCTTCTCCGTGTGTCATTTCAAAATGCTCGGATATGGATGCGTCGCCTTGATTGGCCAAGTGGATAAGTCTTTCCTGGGCCTTGGTCAGATGTCCCCCGTCAAGCGCAGTGCCAAGAATTTCAGAGAATGTTTTTGCGTAGAACAGAAGTGAAATTGTCTGTTCGGCATTTATTGCATGGTTGTTGGCCGCAGCGTCGCATAGGCGTCTGGCAAGATCTTGTGTCTGTTGATCCGAGTATCTTGTCCAAGCTTCATGTCGAACCTCGCTGAGCAGGGTTTCGGTGGCGCTTGGTGTTGGCGCTGGTGGGTTGAGGTCTTGTTTTAACAAGTTCGCGTCCGTCGTGCCAAAGCGTACGAGCAAGTACAGGGATTCTGCAAAAGAGTATTTTCTGGCAAGGCCGAATCGCTCCAGGAAGTCCGTGCGAGCATTCTCTTCGGGAGTGCGCTGTTTCTCCTCCCCAAGGATGCCTCTTGAAATCCCAACTTCAAACTCATCGAACCTGTAAAAGGCGGCATCCCTAGGTTGGCCCTCCGTGGCATCCACCGTGAGCGCCGTTAAGAGTGAAATATGCGCCTCGGAAATGACGGAAATGCCAAGCGCTTGGATGATTGCAATGTATTCCTGTATGCGCCTGAGTGTCCTTATGTTGTTTGACTTTGCGTTTGTGAGGGTGTCTAGAATGATTCCTTTGTGGTGCTGGAGAACATCTTGGATAGTCTTGTCGTATGCCGAAAGCAGGCCATCGAAGACCCTTGGGAGGTCTGGGTGTATTTCGTGTTGCGTTGAGATGGTCTTTTCTTTGTATTGAAGGTAGGCGTTGGTGGTATCTTTGGTTGGGCCCGTTAGATGGTCCTCGTTGCATACGAGCACGACATCAAAGCCCTTGTGTTCGGATAGGATGTTCGCAATTCCCAGGAGTTCTTCAATCTTGAACTTGCTGGAGGTTCTTTCTATGTCATCGATGCATATAATGGTGCTTTTGTCGGCCAGTTCCGAGAGTTCAAGAGGATCTAGTGAAAACTTCGAAGACACGAGATTGAGGAGGGTGTCCGTCAATGTAGATGCTGCGCTGGTGGACTTGCGTCTTGTGCTAGTCGAAAAGCGACAAAGTAGTTTCCTTGGTTTCTCCGTCAGAGGGAACAACTTGGTTGCGTCTTGAGCTGACTGAATTGCGAATTGCGTGACAAGTCTTGTCTTGAGCTGGGCTGGGCTTTCCGCCCCAAAGGCTGATACGTAGAGTGTTTTTCGCTGAAGCGCAGGGACGACAGCGTGTTTCCAAAAATAGGTTTTCCCTGAGCCCCACGGACCGGAGAGGAGGATGACTCGGCCCGGTTGGGATTCCGTTTTTAGCTTGAGAATCTTGACTAGTGCTACTTGAGTATCGTCGTTCGTTGGCATTTCTACTTGGCTCAATGCGGTGCGGGTGAGTTTGGCGATCTTAACGGCGTCAGTGCAATGGCAACTGCTCCCTTGATGGTGTCGGCACTTCTCCGGCTCTCGTCAGGGCCGCAGGATGCCGAGCATCACCTTGGAGCCTATAGGTCATCTACGCCGAGCACCAATCGTAGAGTTTCCCGGGGAGTTTGCCCGATGATGCGCACCCGCTGGGGTAGTTCGGACCTGGCTCTTCCACCGTCATGTTTCCTATTGCAGCACCCGGAGCGCGCGTGAAGGACGACCGTCTGTTGGGGGCAACTCATGGTGCGTCGTGAAGTGTCCGTGCGGCGCGCAGGGGTGGCCAGGGGCCGTGCCAAGCAACGCCTCGAAGCTAAGGGGCCCGGCCGTTGCGCGGTGACAGCTATTGACCGCCGAGCGTCACTTCGGGCCGTGGTGCTCGGCCGACGTCCGGTAGAACACCCCTGTGTCAGGGAAGATGACGCCTCGACTGACCTGCCGAGCTGACAACGTCCAGGGGGCGAGAGCAGGCAGGACGCAGTGTCGTACACGGATGCATTCAAGGCGTAGATGGTGAAGCGGATGATGGGCGCCGCGCCCACTGCCACGCGGAGGGAGTCGCGCCCCGTGTCGTCCCACGGGCGACCTGTCGCTGGCAGTCATTCCCAGCGCGAAGGAGACGTGATGAGCAAGGGTTACCTGGTGCTGTTCATGGACCTGCCGAATGGCTCCCTGGGCGCCGCCTTTCCTCCGACCGGCAAGGGCTCCGTGGACCTGTCGAACAACTTCCTGGGACGGCAGGAGATTGGCTACTACGAGGCCGAGCTGTCCCCTGGGACGTACGCGCGGCTGAAGCAGCTGCATGGCGACATTGACTTCAGCGCCCTTCCGGTGACCACGGAGCTGACGCCCGACACGAAGACGGTGTCGGTGGGTGAGAGCTCCGACGGAGAGGACATCGACACGCGGACGTTCCCCCTCCACGCCGTCCCGGACGCACTGGAGCCGTTGCTGAACGAGATGCGCAAGGCCTCCGAGCACATGCTGACGCGGCCGCTCCGGGTGCTGCGGGGAGAAGGCGCGCCGACCTCGCCGCGCTTCCCGCTGGAGAAGCCCGTCTCCTTCGAGGTCACGCTGCGCAACGTGGGAGCCCAGGCCATCGAGATGGAGAACCCCTTCGTCCCCCATGCCCCGGACCGCACCAACCTCCGGCTGCTCGTGTCGAAGGACAAGCCGCCCGGGCAGCTCCGGGAAGGGGACTCCCTGTGGATGGAGCTGGAGATGGAGAACGTGCACCCGCCAGAAGGCCAGAAGCCTCCCGAGAGCCGGCGTCTCACGCTGAAGCCGGGCGCGGAGCTCCGCTTCGTGGTCCGCAAGAAGATGCTGAGCGCCCCTGGCGCCTACCGGGCCGCGCTGACCTACTTCACCTCGCGCGGCGAGCGGGGCCTGGAGACGATGGAAGGCCAGCTCACCCTGGACTTGGGCCGCTTCGAGGTGGTCCAGTCCGCGCCCAACGCCCAGCCCTGAGATTCGGTCCATGCTCGCTCGCGGTGGAGAGTGGATGGTCGACCTGCTGGAGGTGCATGTCGACGAGGTGGAGTGGCTGTGGCGGCAGCGTCATGCGGCCTTGCGCTCCAAGGAGTACGACTTCCGCGCGCTCGTTCAGTTGGATGAGCGCATCGCGGCCCATGTCGACGCCCTGGTCCTGGCTGGGGAAGAGGCCTGGGCGCTCCTTCGCACGCGCCTGGTGGAGGCCGAGGACGCGTATGCCGCGTTTGGCGCCGCGCACGCCCTCCTCTTGCAGGAGGACGCGGCCGTGGCGCGCCAGACGCTGGCGCTGTCCGCCGGGCTGGAAGGCGCCGCCTGGGAGGGCTTCAGGCTCGCCCTCCGCTACGCTCCCCCCGCGCGGTATGTGGACGCACTGAGGAGCCTCGTGGCGGGAGCGTCGGAGCGTCACGCCGCCGCAGCCCTGGAGGCGCTGGCCTTCCATGGGCTGCCCGACCCGGGAGGCCGCCTCCTGGACCTGCTGGGCGCGGCCCAACCCGACGTCCGCCGCGTCGCGTGGGGGACCGTCTCGCTGCTGCCACTCCGGTGGCTCGAAGCCCCGGGTCAGGCGCGCTTCTGGCAGCGGCTTGTCCAGCGCTTCCCGACGGCACTCGCGGACGCGTCCTCCGGGGTCCGGGACGCCGCCCGGTGGGCTGCCGCGTGGACACGGCAACCGTGGCTGCTCTCCAGCTTGAGGACGCTGGCGAAAGCTCCGGCGTCTCCCGACCACGTTCCGGGCTTGACGCTGCTGGCGGTGCTGGGGGCCCAGGTCGACCTCCCTCTCTTCGAGGAGGCCTTGGGGCGGCGGGAGCTGGGCCCCGGGCGGTTCCTGCTGGCTGGCACCTTCGGCCATCCCGGCCTCATGGAGGAGGTGCTTCGAGCCATGGAGTCCGGCGGGCCCGCGGTAGCGGCCGCCGCCGCCAACTCGTTCCGGAAGCTGACGGGCCTTGACGTCAACACCCCCCATCGCGTCGCCGTCCTTCCCACCGAGGAACTGGAGGAGGAGGACTCCACGGAGGAGGTGCACATTCCAGATGCGGTCGCGGCTCGCAATCACTGGGGCCTCCTCAAAGGCGCCCTCTCCGGGGTGCCCCGCCTCTGCATGGGCGCCGATGCCCTCAAGGGCTGGACGCAAGCGTGGCTGCGCGGGCTGCCCCTGGATGCTCGGTGGGAGCATGCGCTCCGGGAGCACTTCGAGACGGGGCGGGGCGGGGGCGTGCTCGCCCTCAAGCGGTTTCCTCAGCTACCGGAGTGAGCGCCGAAGCCCGCGCGTGCCGTCGGCAATGCGCCAGAGGTCCGCGACGCCCAGCGCGGCTCCCCTCACTCGGGAGCGGAAGGGGCGAGCCTGGCGCCTCAGGCCGCGGCGAGGCAGGAGAAGACGCCGGGAGTGGATTGGCCATGGCCAACAAGCCCAGACCCCTGCCGCGCAACGGGTGGGAAGGCGGCCTGGACAGGCGTGTACCCTGAGCCATCCCCTCATATGAAGCCGAGCGTTTCTTGGAAAACCCGATGGCAGTGAAGGCGTTCGGCGAAGCGCTCGACGAGAGGACGTGGGCGCTCCTCCTTCATTATGGGAATGGCTTGGTAATACATGCAGCCCTGACGGAAGAGCGAGCTCTTCTTCAAACAGCTCAAGTCTGGCGCGGGCCTGAAGGCGATTCTCGCCAGTCGCCAGGGCCCTGTCACCGCCCTGCTGTACGCGAAGGTCATCGCGCTCTGCCTCGCCCGCCCGCTCGAGTTGTCCCGCGAGGACAAGCACGGTCCTCACGCCACCACCCAGCTCGCGCTCGTCCTCGCATTGACCCGATGCGCGCCGCTGCGCCTCTCCGCGATGATGATGAATCGCGGCGTCACCCTGGCCCAGCTCGAAGAGCGCATCATCCTCATTGCCACCATCACCGTGCGTTCACGCAACCAACGCCGCGAGCGTACTCGACGCAAGCGAGAGCAGGCCCTTGGCTCCGCCGCGCGCTAACCGATCGCGCATGCAGGGGGGCCTGACGTCATCAACATTGAAATGGCGGACCTCGTACTTCTTCCGCAGTGCGTCTGGAGCAGGGCCACGTTGTCTCCGCGATCTTGTCTATAATCCCCTTCAATGGCCTTTTTCGGCACCATCAAGCTCGGCGCCGCGCTCCTTCTCCTGGGCGGCTGCGTCGCGTCCACGCCACTCTCGATGACCGCTTCCGAAGCGGAGTTTGCGAGAGGCCCATGGTCGGAAGTGCCGTCTGTGGAGATGCCTACAGGGGATGCATCCATCCCGATAAGCCTCCTACGCGATGTGGCGGAGGCGCTGCTGAAGCTCCCTGGGGCGACGGCGTGTGACCCGGGAACACGCCGCCCCGTGGTCGGGCTCTCCACGGAGTATTGCTCGACTGTGTATGTGGCGGGCGGTCGTGACTCCCTGTCCTGGCGTGTGGCAGAGCCCGTTAGAGGGAGCCATGCTTCCTGTCGCCCGTTCTTCGCGGTGAAGGATGAGGACTATCCATCTTCGCAGGTGTGGGTCGTGGGCTTTGTCCATAACCATCCGTGTGCTGCGGCACCTTCGTCGCAAGACTTGAGCGTGTGGCCTACGGACGCGTTCAAGCCCTTCGTGTCCATGGCGGAAGTGCGCTTGATACCTGGCAATCCCGCACCCGCCGTCTTCAAGGACTCCGTCATCGAGATGGCGTCCGCATTGGTGGCGGAGCGCCAGGATGGGACGCGGCTCTTTCTTCGCTACTTCCCCACGGGAGAGGTTCAGCAGTGGAGTGAGGCCAGGGCTCGTTGGGTCACGCTGGGCATCTGCGCTCCAACCCCGCCTCGCCCGCCCTTCCGGAACGTGGCTCCCCAATGTCGTAGCGGGGGTTTGCAGTTACTCCGTGATTAGGTGCGGGAAATGAGCAAGGCGCTGACGGTGACAGGGCTGGTCGTGGTGCTGCATGGGTGCGCTGCACCTACCAAGGTTTGGAGGGGTGAAGTCCCGTGGCCGGACGAGCATTCGACTAGAACCGTTGTCGAGCCCATGGAGGCCGGCGCCGCGCTTGCTGCGGCAGGCGCCATCCATGAGGTGGTGAGAACCAACCCATTTCCCAACCTCTTCGCGGGATGCTCAAGCCCGGAGCAGGGCATGGATGTGTCCGTCTTCGCAGGGCCGACACAGGGCTTGTACTTCGTGGTCGTGGACCAGCGCTTCGACCGCTGTGGCGGTCCGAGCGGACGTGTCCTCGACTGGTGGGAGGTCTATGCGGTGACGGCCCAGGGCGAGGTGGTCGCGAAGGCCCCGATTCCAACGGGTGAGGAGCCCGCGGCTTTACCGCCTCAAGAAGCGTCACCTCCCGCTGCACCCGTGCCGGCTGAGTCGCCCTCGTCATCCGCTCCCGAAGCGCCGGCTACTCCGGTGCCACCGTCACCCAATGACCCTCCGCCAGTGCCCCCTCAATCGGAAGCTCCGGACACGAAAAAGCCCGGGCCACCGTGAAGGTGTCCCGGGCCTGTGGCCACCGTCTGTGCCGTGCGGACTACAGCGCGGCGATGATGGCGTCGGTGAACTCGCGGGTGTTGGCCTTGCCACCGAGGTCGCCGGTGCGGACCTCGCCGGAGCTGTACACCTTCCAGATGGCGTTCTCCATGCTGCGCGCCGCCTCGGCCAGGTCCAGGTAGTCCAGCATCATCACCGCGGACATCATCAGCGCGGTGGGGTTCGCGATGCCCTTGCCCGCGATGTCCGGGGCGGTGCCGTGCACGGCCTCGAAGACGGCGGTGCGCTCGCCGATGTTGGCGCCCGGCACCACGCCCAGGCCACCCACCAGGCCCGCGCACAAGTCACTGAGCACGTCGCCGTAGAAGTTCTCCGCCACCAGCACGTCGAAGCGGGTCGGGTCCTTCACCAGCTGCATGCAGAGGTTGTCGATGATGACTTCCTCGTAGGTGACCTCCGGGAACTCACGGCCCACCTTGCGGCAGCAGTCCAGGAAGAGCCCGTCCGACAGCTTCATGATGTTCGCCTTGTGCACGGCGGTGACCTTCTTGCGGCCGTGCTTGCGGGCGTGCTCGAAGGCGAAGCGCGCAATGCGCGTGGAGGCCTTCTCGGTGATGATCTTCAGCGACTCCACCACGCCCGGGACGATGATGTGCTCCAGGCCGGCGTAGAGGCTCTCCGTGTTCTCACGCACCACGACGAGGTCCACGTTCTCGTAGCGCGTCTTCACGTTCGGCACGCTCTTCACCGGCCGCAGCGACGAGTACAGGTCCAGCCGCTTGCGCAGGCCCACGTTGGCCGACGGGAGGCCACCCCCCACCACCGTGCCCGTGGGGCCCTTGAGCGCGATGCCGCTGCGCAGCACCGCCTCCACCGTCTCGTGAGGCAGGTTGGTGCCGTACTTGGCCACCACCTCCGTGCCTGCGTCCTTGTACTCGAAGTCGAGGGGGACCTTGAGCGCCTCGAGGACGCGAACGGTGGCCGCCATGACTTCGGGGCCAATGCCATCGCCGTTGATGATCGTGACAGTGCGGGTGTTCGCCATGGGTGCGGATTCACAGCACAATTTCCCTGGCGTCGAAAGAACGAAAACACCCGGGATTCAGCCGGAGGCATGGCGGCCATGAGGAGGGGACACCCTGGGAGGGCCCGCCGGCCGGGAGGGCCTCCGCTCCAAGTGTCAGTGCTCGGACGTGGGGGACGGCCGCGGGCGCCGGGTGGGCTTGCGCCGGGTGTGGATGGCGTAGGGCCGGTAGAAGGACTCCCACAGGGCCGCACGGCGTCCCCGGGGCCGGGTCCGCAGCTCGCCCAGGGGGGCTCGGATGAAGAAGGACGACAGGAACAGGTAGGTCGCCGTCAGGGTGAGCATCAGCAGGAGGGCCGTTACCGCCTCGCCAGGTATCCAGGCCACCCCGGCCCGGGCCAGGAACTCGTCGAGGTCCACCGGCGGCTTCGGGTGGCTGTAGACCTTCACGAACCACGTCACCATCAGGACCATCAGGATGGGGCCGTAGGCGCGGTTGAGCCGCGTGGAGATGGCGGAGAAGAGGGACAGCTGGATTTGGGGCCGCTCCAGCTCCAGGGCCAGCTCGCGCAGGGCGTCCGGGTCCACCGGCTCGCGCCGGAGCATGGGGGCCCACCAGCCGTCCTCTAGCAGACGCACCCGGCGGTTCCACAAGTCGTAGTAGCGGTAGCGCCGCGCCTCGATGAGGAGGAACGACACCACCATCCAGATGCCCACCAGGAAGGTGACGTGTGAGCTCTGCGTCGACGCGAAGCCGAAGGAGATGACCGCCGCCGTCGTCGTGAGCGCCCAGTTGGTGGTGGTGTCCAGGCGCGTGCGCCAGGTATCGGAGCGGCTCAGCTCCCCCCGGAAGAGCTGGGCCATGGCCTGCTGGGACAGCCAGGGCGACTCCAGCACGTCGTTCTTGTCACGTTCACGCACGGGCATCCTTCCCCGGAAGGTGGGCTGGGTAGTGGGCGTTTGCAACGCAGGTGCGGCGTTCAGGGCAGGCAGGCGGGCGGGCCCACGGGTGGCCATGGCGGGCGAGCGTGAGCAGCTTGCTGACTTGAACGTGCCCGACGTGAATCCCATCCAGGCCCTGTCCAACCTCCTCCAGGAGGAACGCGAGCGCCTGGCCCGCCTGTGGGCCAAGCGCCTGCGCGTGGAGATGTATGACGTGGAGGTCCCTGGACGGGACTTGCGCGCCCCGCTGCGCCGGCTGCTGGACGAGCTGGCTCGCCTGCTCAGGGACCGGCCCGACGACGCCGTCCGCCTCTGGCCGGAGGTGGTCCGTCCGCATGGCGCCTTCCGCTACAGCCAGAACTTCGACCCCGAGGACCTGACGCGCGAGTTCAAGTCCCTGGAAGAGGTGATGCTGCGTGTCTACGCGCGCCGCAACGGGGGCCTCATCGAGCCGGATGTCGCGGTGCTCATGGCGGAGCTGGTGTGGGAGGCGGACGCCGCGGCCCAGGCGTCCTACGCGCGCATCCTGAAGACAGAGGAGGTGCGCTTCCGCGAAGCGGCGGTGATGGAGTCGGTGCTCAACCAGGTGGACGTGGGCATCATGCTGGCGGAGGTGGACGGCACCGTCTCCTTCGCCACGCCGCCGGTGAGCCGCCTCATGGGTGTGCCCATGCGCGCGGTGGTGGGCGCGCGCGCGGCGAGCACCATCAACCCCGTGCTGACGCAGGTGAACGCGCGCCACCTCACGGGCGAGCCCTTCAAGCTGGCCGACATGCCCTTCCTGCGGGCCCTCAAGGAGAAGGGGCCGGTGCGCGGGGTGATGATGGTGGTGGAGCGCCCCGGCGGCGACACCGCCACGCTGGAGCTGAGCGCCACGCCCGTCTGGGAAGAGGAGGGCGAGCTGGCCGGCGCCATCCAGACCTTCACCGACCGCACGGAGGCGGTGAACAAGACGAAGGCGCTCCAGAGCGCGCACGGGGAGCTGCGCAGGCTCCAGGGCCGCCTGCTCCAGCGCACCCGCCAGCAGGCGCTGGGACAGCTCGCCAGCGGTGCGGCGCACGCGCTCAACAACTTCCTCAACGTGCTGCGGCTGCGAATCACGCTGCTGCAGCGCGAGTTCAAGCCCGAGCACCTGGAGGCGCTCGACAAGACGGTGCAGCAGATTGGCGAGCTGGTGGCCCGGCTCCAGGAGTTCAACATCCAGCGCACCCAGGAGCAGCCCACCGACGTCCCGGTGGACCAGACGGTGCGCGAGGCGCTGGAGCTGGCGCGCGGCGAGCTGGAGCAGCGCGAGCACCCGGTGTACGTGGACCTGGACCTGGGCGACGCCGGCAACGTGCACGCGGACACGGGCTTCTTCCGCGAGCTGGTGGTCAACCTGCTGCTCGTCTCGCGCGACCGGATGGAGGCCGGAGGCCGGCTGCACGTCTCCACCCGCACGGATGGCTCCGAGTGGCTGATGCTGCGCATCGAGGACGAGGGCACGCCCTACGCGCCCGATGAGCTGGCGCGGCTGTTCGACCCGCTGCGCCGGGACGCGAGCGCGCCGCAGCTGTCCCTGTTCCTGGCGGTGGCGCGGGCACAGGTGGAGCGCTGGGGCGGCGAGCTGACGGCGGAGGTGCCGGCGTCGGGCACGGGCGCGGCCTTCGTGGTGCGTCTGCCCCGCGTGCATGCTGGCGCCGTGTCCTCCGCGCCACGTCCAGAGGCGTCACGCATGGAGGTGCTGCGGCCGGCGGCGCCCCGGCGCTTCCAGCAGACGCGCAGCGTGCTGGTGGTGGACGACGACCTCGACAACGCGCGGATGATGGCGGAGGTGCTGAGCGAGGAAGGCTACGAGGTGCAGGTGGCCCACAGCCCGGCGGTGGCGCTGGGGATGTGGGACCGGCGCCGCTATGACGCCGCGCTGCTGGACGCGGTGATGCCGGAGATGAGCGGCTGGGAGCTGGCGCGCGAGCTGCGCAAGAAGTCCCCTCAGGCGCTGCTGGCCATCGTCACCGGCATGGACGTGCGCGGACAGAACCGCTCCAACCTCGCGCTGGTGGACGCCGTGTTCCGCAAGCCCATCGACGTGGGCGCGCTGGATGACTTCCTGGGGCAGTCCGACACCGGCGCTCCGGAGAACAGTCCGGGTGCCGCGCCACCCGCCTGAGCTCGGCGGACAGGCCGCTGGGGCGCCTCACGCGGGCGGGTAGCCCGCGGCGTTACAGTTTTCACTCAAAGTGTTGCGGCGCGAGTCACACCGCGAGGCCCGTTCCGGTGGGAGTCTCCGCCGTCCGAGGGGAGCAGGTGCTCCCTCATTGCAATCTCCTTGTCTGACTAGAACCGTGAGTGTGGCTCGTCGCTTGCTCCAGGTCCGCCCGCCCGCCGGTGCCCGCGTTGGGCGTCCACCCCCGGCGGTTGCCACTCCCCACGAGGTTCTGCGTGAGAATCAAGCTGAGAGGCCTGTTGCTGGCCGGAATGATGCTGGCCGGCGGCGGTGCCATGGCGGAAGAGAGCGCGGTCTGCGAAGGCCGCACGTCACAACCTCCCCTGCAGCGGGATGCCCAGGGGCGCGTGAAGGTGGGCGAGGACGTCGTCGCCACCTTCAAGTCGCGTCAGCCCACGGCGCGGCCGGAGGGCGTTCGCGCCAAGGCCGAGCTGGCCTGGACGGACCGCGTCAGCAGCCCTGGCGCCACGTACATCGCGCCGCACTTCAGCCAGTTCGCGCTCGCGCCGGGGGACTATGTCATCGTCCGCGCGCCGGACGGCTCGCGCGAGTACCGCTACGACGGCTTCGGCAAGGGCGAGGGCGACGCGCCGGTGCGGGGCGGCTTCTGGAGCGGCCACATCTCCGGTGACGTCGCCATCGTCGAGCTGTGGAGCGTGGGCGGCCAGGCGAAGTCCGGCTACACCATCGACCGGTTCGCGCGCGGCTTCGCCAACCTGGCGGCGCTGGGCGAGGACCTGGACAACGAGGCGCTCTGCGGTCCGGACGACTCGCGCAACGCGCGCTGCTACCAGACGTCGGACCCGCGTCAGTACAAGCACTCGCGCGCGGTGGCCCGGCTGCTCATCAACGGCAGCGGGGCCTGCACGGGCTGGCTCGTGGGCAACCAGGGCCACGTGATGACCAACGAGCACTGCATCGCCAACACCTCGGACGCGCTCAACACCGACTTCGAGTTCATGGCCGAGGGCGCCGCCTGTACCTCCGCCTGCAACAGCTGGTTCGGCTGTCCGGGCACGGTGGTGGCGACGAGCTCCACGCTCATCGCGGTGAATGCCCCCCGGGACTACGCCCTGGTGCGGCTGCCCACCAACCCCACGCCCACCTACGGCTACCTCCAGCTGCGCAACACCACCGCGGTGGTGGATGAGCGCATCTACATTCCCCAGCACCCCGCCGCGTGGGGCAAGCACATCGCCCGCAACTCCACGCACGCGTCGGACGCCTCGGGCTTCGCGGAGATCTTCGCCCTCAACCGGCCCGCGTGCTCGCCGGGTGGCCCGCTGGACATCGGCTACTACGCGGACACCCAGGGCGGCTCGTCGGGCTCGCCCGTCATCGCCAACTCCGACCACCGCGTCGTCGCGCTGCACCACTGCGCCAACTGCCCCAACCGCGGCGTGCCCATCACCTCCATCATCTCCCACCTGGGCGCGCTGCTCCCGCAGTGCGCGCTGCGCAGCGCCACCTGCCCGGACCCGTATGACGTCTGGATGCGCGACACCTGGTCCGACACCGGCCTGGAGCCGGACCCCGCCACCGCGGGCCAGGACATGTGGGCCAGCCCGTACATCTGGATTCGGCGCAACCCGGACGGCGCGCTGCCCGCCAACCACCACGTCCACCAGAACCCCGAGCTGGGCGCGACGAACTACGCCTACGTGAAGCTGCACGGCGGGCCCCGCCCGGGCGCCTCGGGGCGCCTCAAGCTGTACTACGCCAACGCCTCCACCGGCCTGTCCTGGCCCGCGGACTGGACTCAGTTTGGTGACGTGCCCGTCAACGGCTTCACGCCGGACACGCACGTCGTCCAGGCGCCGTGGAGCGGCCTGCCCGGCGAGGGGCACTACTGCCTGGTGGCGCGCTGGGAGTCCGCGTTCGACCCGATGTCGTTCACCGAGACGACGGACATCAACTACAACGTCCGTCAGAACAACAACATCATCTGGCGCAACGTGAACATCGTGGACCTGGAGTCCGGCAGCGAGGAGATTCACTTCATCGTGCGCAACGTGCACCAGCGGGTCCGGGCGCTGCGGCTCGCGGTGCGGGTGCCGGAGGCGGACCGGGACCGGCCCTTCCCGGTGCATGGCGGCCGTGTCGTCGTGCGTCTGCCGGAGGAGCTGTTCAAGCGCTGGGTGGAGGCGGGCGGCCAGGCCGAGGGCATGAAGATGGTGCGCGAGGGCGAGTTCGAGGTCGTGTCTCCGGAGGGGGGCGTGTTCCACAACCTGCCGCTGGGCTTCCGCGAGGAGCACCAGGTCCAGATGCGCTTCGAGCGGAACGACGCCGCCACGCCGGAGCCCTACCACCTGGAGGTCGTGCAGTTCGACCAGGACTCGCAGGAGCGTGAGAGCCTGGGCGGCATCGGCTACGACATCTTCGCCCACGGCGAGCCGAAGCCGAAGGAGTAGCCGTCGCATGGCCTGACACAGCCTCGCTCGCGTGCCGTCCTGGCGCGGGCGAGGCCGTGGCTGCCTGTCCCTCCCTTGTGGCGCGGGGCGGTGGTGTCCACCTGTGAGGGAGGAGGAGACACCCCCATGTCACGCAAAACGATGGACTGCAGGAAGGCGCCCAGTGACACCCACTGCACGCTGACGATTTCGGGCGAGGAGGACGAGGTATTCCAGGCGGCCGTCGCGCACGCCGTCTCCGTGCATGGCCACGAGGACTCGGCCGAGCTGCGTGAGATGATTCGCGGCCTGCTCGAGGACGAGGCGCCCGCGGCGAGCATGGGCCGGCCCATGCCGATGCAGGAGCCACAGCAGCCAAGCAGGCACTGAGGGGCGGGCGTTGTCAGCGCGTGGGGTTTGCCACTGGGGCGTGTGACGCCTCCATGGGGCTGCGCGCTGTCAGCAGTTGGGCTGGCCACGGGAGGGCACTAGTCCTCAGACTGCGCGAAGTTAAGGCATGAGCCGCTGGTTGTATGAGGGGGTGGCTCATGAAGCCCACGGCAAGGAAGCAGGCGGCGCCCATCAAGTTGAAGTTGAAGGCGGAGGACCGCCGAC